>DAOLDO010001006.1:0-2575 GCA_035327325.1 Chloroflexaceae bacterium
CCAGAGCGCCGGGCCGCCAAGGTTGATCGCCCGGTACATCAGCGCCCCTGGCGCGAGGTCGAACTCGGCTCGCAGCGGCGCCATGCCCGGCGCCGCGATCACCTGGCGCTCTGCCGTCGTCGGCCCGTCGGCCCAGCTGGCGAAGGCCAGGTCGTCCGCGGCGAGAGCGGTAAGAATCTGGGGCGAGCCGGCGGGCACGCGTAGCTCGAAGGGAGTGGTCAGGGCGACCCCCTCGACGACCACCTGGGCGCCGGGCGGGCTCGCCTCGACATCGAGCGAGACAAGCTCCGGCAGCAGCGGGCGACAGCTCGTGGCGGAAAGGCCGCCGCTGTCGGTGGCGGTCAGACAGACCTCGATCCAGGTGTTGTTGCCGTGGTGCTCGACCACGAAGCTGGCGCTCGGGCCGCTGAAGCTGTAGTAGTTCGGGTGCATGTGCTCGTTGTGGTGCATGTGCAGCGCCCACTGGAGCCGGGCCCCCGTGAGCGGGCCGTCCTCGGGGTCGCTCGCCTGACCGCTGAGGGCGATCGTATCGCCGATGCGGTAGGTGGTGGAGGCATTCGGCGTGTCGATCGCCACGCTTGGGGCGGTGTTGCCCGCGGTGACGGTGACCGTCTCGGTGCCTGTGGCGCCGAGGGCGTCGGTGACGGTGAGGCGCACCGTGTATGTGCCGGGCGTGGCGAAGGTTTGGGCAGCGCTCACGGCGCTCGAGCTCGTGCCGTCGCCAAAGTCCCAGCTGTAGCTGAGGGCCTGGGCGTCGGGGTCGTACGAGCCGGCGCCGCTGAAGGTGACCTGGAGGGGCACAGGCCCGTTCGTCGCCGACGCGCTGATCTTTGCCGTGGGCGGCGTATTGCCGCCGGCCGTGTACCTGATGCGGTAGACCGAGTGAATGTCGCTGTAGTAGAGGTTCGAGTCCGGGCCGACGAGCAGGTGGACGGGGCCGAGGCCCTGAATCGGCGAGGCCGCGGTCGCGAAGTCGTGGACGGTCGCCTGCCCTGCCTCAAAGGTGAGATACTTAATCCAGTTCCGATTGAAGTCGGCGATGAACAGGGCGCCGTGGTAGAGCTCGGGGTAGGCCCCACCTGTGTAGAAGCCCCCGGCCATGGCCGCGGCCCCGCCCGCGGCGTGGTCGTAGGCGTAGAGGGGGCTCGTGACCGCGGTCGGCTGCGCGTAGAGCGCTGCGCAGGTGCCTTCGCTGAAGGCGGCGCCGGCGTAGTAGGGCTGCGGCAGGCTCGTCCCCGGGCCGCCCTCGTAGCAGGGCCAACCGAAGTTGGCGCCCGGCCCGCCGGTGTTAATCTCCTCCCACGTGTTCCAGCCCACGTCGCCGATGACGATCTGGCCGCTGTGCGGATTGACGGCGAAGCGGAAGGGGTTGCGCAGACCGAGCTGGTAGACCTTGGAAGCGTTACTCTGCGGGTCGCCGTCGAAGAAGGGGTTGTCGGGCAGCCCCGCACCGGTGATCGGGTCGATGCGCAAGAGCTTGCCCGAGAGACTGTTGATGTCGAGCGAGCGCAGGGTCCGCTCGTCGCCGACGTAGAGCGCCCCGTCCCCGTTGCTGACCAGGAGGGCGCCATCGGGGGCGAAGGCGAGGTTGCCGACCGTGTGGGTCGTGCTGTCGGCGGCGAGGCAATCGCGTACCGGGGCCGCCCCGACCGGGTCGAAGCAGGCGGGGTCGTCGGTCGCCCAGGCTGTGGTCGGGTCGCCGATATTGGCGAAGGTGCTGTTGGTGCCGAGGATAACCACGCGGCTGTCCGGGGCCGGATCGGCGACATTCGGGTTTGCCGAACTGGCGCGCACGCGCACGAGGCGCGCCACGCGGCTACCGTCGCCGTCTGGCGCGACCCCCGGCGGGTCGTAGGTGTAGAGCAGGTAGACGTAGGGCGTCGCGGGAAAGTCGGGGTGGATGGCGATCCCGAGCAGGCCGCGGTCGGACAGATTGTTGACTTCGGCCGAGAGATCGATGAAGGGCGCGGGCAAGAGCGCGCCATTCTGTAGCACCCGCACGATGCCGTTCTTCTGGGCGATGAACATCTGTCCATCGGGGGCGAAGGCGACCGCCGTGGGCTGGGCCAGCGATGTGGCGACGAGCTCGCGCGTGAAGCCCGGCGGCAGCCCTGTGGACGCCGCGACGGGGGTCGATCTGGTGTAGAAAAGCGTTGTAAGGAGGGCGAGCAGCGCGAGCCAGCCCGCGCTGCGGAGCGGCACAGCCGGTATTAAATGGAGTGCTGGGGTGGACACGCGTTCTCCGATCAGAGCTGAACACAGCAAGACGAAGTGAGCCGGGATGGTTCAACTATAGACCGACCGGATGACGAAGGGATTAGCTGTGCGCACTGGGCAACTGTAGCAATCGTTATTTCCCGCGCCCTGAGCTGGGGGCGGCTCAGTCGCCGGGGAGGCGGGGGCGGGCGGGGGCGTCGTCAGGGGCCTGGCGCGGCGCGGGGCCGGGGCGCCGGCGGCGGGCGAGGGCCTCGGCGTAGATCGCCTCGATGCGCCGGGCCGCCCGCGCCCAGGAGAGCTCGGCGACGGCGCGGGCGCGGGCGGCGGCGCCGAGGCGGGCGGCCAGGTCCCCGTCGGC
>DAOLDO010001007.1:0-2574 GCA_035327325.1 Chloroflexaceae bacterium
CCCCGACGACCAGAGCCGCATCACCCCCGCCATCGAGGACTACCTCAAGGCGATTTACACGCTCCAGCAGCAGGGCGCGGTGACGACCTCGCTCCTGGGCGAGCAGCGGGGCTCGAAGCCCGGCTCGGTCACCGGCATGGTCAAGAAGCTGGCCGAGATGAACCTGGTGCGCCACACGCCCTACCAGGGCGTGGAGCTGACGGCCGCCGGCGAGCGCGTCGCCCTGGAGGTCATCCGTCACCACCGCCTGCTCGAGCTATACCTGGTTGAGGCCCTCGGCTACAGCTGGGACGAGGTCCACGAGGAGGCCGAGAAGCTTGAGCACCACATCAGCGAGAAGCTGGAGGCCCGCATCGCGGCGCACCTGGGCCACCCGACGTTTGACCCCCACG
This sequence comes from Chloroflexaceae bacterium, assembly GCA_035327325.1. Classification (GTDB taxonomy): domain Bacteria; phylum Chloroflexota; class Chloroflexia; order Chloroflexales; family Chloroflexaceae; genus CAIWXH01. The sequence goes on from DAOLDO010001007.1 coordinate 393, forward strand.
GCGACCCCATCCCCAGCCTTGAGGGCGAACTGCCCCAGAGCGACGACCTGCGCCTGGCCGACCTGAAGGTGGCCGAGCGGGCGCGGATCGTGCGTATGCGCGACCAGAGCGCCGAGCGCCTGCGCTACCTGGCCGACCTCGGCCTGGTCCCCGGCGCGGCGGTCGAGGTCACCGCCAGCGCGCCCTTCGACGGCCCGGTCTCGCTGCGCGTGGGTCAGGCGACCCACGCCCTCGACCGGCGCATGGCGCGCACGATCGAGGTGGAGCGCAGCGAGGGGTGAGAGCTACTTCAGGCCGAGCCAGAGCCTGTAGGCCCGGGCCTGGGCCTCGCTGCGCTCGGCGACGGGGGCGAGCTCGAGGGCGTCGGCGGGGGCCTCGGCCAGGGTGACCGGCACCTCGACCAGGGCGTCGCCGCGGAAGAGGGCCAGGCGAACGGTGGCCCCGGGGGCGCGCTCGCCCAGACGGGCGTTGAGCTTCTCGCCGTCGGCGCGCCAGCCGTCAATCGCGAGCAGCTCGTCGTCGGGGTAGACGCCAGCGGCGTAGGCGGGGCCGTCGGAGCGAACCGCGGCGATGATGGTGCGCTCGCCCTGGCGGCGCACGCTCAGGCCGAGCCAGGCCCGCGGGCCGCGGCGCGACCAGCGGGGCTCGAGGCCGACCACGGTGAGGCCGCTGGCGTAGTCGAGCTCGTCCACGCCGGCGATGTAGCGCGCGAAGAACTCGCGGAAGGCGCCCTCGGCCTCGCCCGCCACCTCTACGACCGCGTCGAGCACGGCCCCCTCCTCGGGGATGCCGGGGCCGACTAGGGGGTAGCGCGCGTAGAGCAGGCGCAGCACGTCGTCGAGGGAGCGCTTGCCGCTGGTGTGGAGCCGGATCTCCATGTCGAGGAGCAGGCAGACCAGGCCGCCCTTCAGGTAGTACGAGATGCTGGAGTTGGCGCTGTTCTCGTCGGGCCGGTAGAGCTTGATCCAGGCGTCGAAACTGCTCTGCTCGAGGCTCTGGAGCCGCCGGCCCGGCTGGCTCTGGAGGGAGACGATCTCGTCGGCCAGGCGCTCGAGGTAGCGCTCGGGGCGCATGAGCCCGGCGCGCACGAGCAGCAGCTCGTCGTAGTAGGTGGTGGCGCCCTCGGCGAGCCAGAGCAGGCGGGTGTAGTTCTCGGCCCTGTAGTCGAAGGGCCCGAGGGGCGCGGGCCGCAGCCGTTTGACGTTCCAGACGTGGAACAGCTCGTGGCTGGTGAGGGAGAGGTAGCGCTCGTAGCTGCGCTCGGGCCTGAAGCTCCAGCGGTCAACCTGGTTGGTGACGCTGTTGCGGTGCTCGAGGCCGCCGCCGCGCCCGTCGGTGAGGTGCAGGATGAAGCTGTAGCGGCCGTAGGGCAGGCCGCCGAAGAAGTCGCGCTGGACCTCGACGATGCGGCGGGTGTCGGCGAGGAGGCGGGCCTCGTCCGCATTGCCGCGGCCCCAGATCGCCAGCTCGTGGGGGACGCCGTCTACGGCGAAGGTGAGGAGCCGGTGCTGGCCGCACTCGACGGGGCAGTCCACCAGCTCGTCGTAGTCGGCGGCGACGAAGAGGTGGCGCTCGGGGCGGGGCTCGGCGACCATGGCGTCGCCGGCGATGGGGGCGAGGCCGGTGGTGACCCGCCAGCCGGGGGGAGGCTCGACGATCAGGCGCAGGCGCTCGGCGGTGCGGCCGGGGGCGTACATAAAGACGGTGGCGCCGTTGAAGTAGCCGTGGGTGCCGTCGAGGTGGCTGGTGCGCACGGTGAGGTCGTTGGCGTAGACCTGGTAGCGGGCGACCACCCTGGCGGCGCCGCCCGTCTCGACGCGCCAGGTGTCCTTGGCGAGCTTGCGCCATGGCAGGGGGGCACCGCCGTCGGCCTGGGCGGCGAACGCCTGCACGTGGCGGGCGTACTCGCGAATCATATAGGAGCCCGGGGTCCACGAGGGGAGGATCAGGTCGAGGTGGGGACCGCTGAGGCCGTCGAACTCGACGCTGACGTGGAAGAGGTGGCTGTGGGGGGCGGGCATCGCGATGGTGTAGGTAATCATGCTGGCCTCGATCTAGGGCGACCACGGGGGGTCGCCCCTACGGGCGGGGCCGGGCGACCACGGGGGGGCGCCCCTACGGGCGGGGCCGGGCGACCACGGGGGGCGCCCCTACGGGCGGGCCCGGGCGACCACGGGGGGCG
>DAOLDO010001008.1:0-2573 GCA_035327325.1 Chloroflexaceae bacterium
GAGTCGCTCGCTGTGCTCGCTCTGTAAGATGTGAGCAGCGCCGCCTGCACGCGATCACACCTCACACCTCACAGCTCAGCGGCACGGGACCGCCGGCGGGGGCCCGGTGTAGCTGGCGCGGGGGCGGATCAGGCGCCCCTGGGCGTACTCCTCGATGGCGTGGGCGACCCAGCCGACGGAACGGCCCAGGGCGAACAGGGCCACCTCGGTGCCCGGCGGGCTCTGGAGCGTCTCGGCGAGCACCGCCAGGGCGAGGTCCATGGTGGGCCCCTCGCCGAGGAGCCGCCGGGCCTCGGCGCTGATCGCCCGCCCGAGGGCCACGGCCGGCGCGCCGGGGTAGACGGCGGAGACCCGCTCGAGCAGCGCCGCGCCCCGGGGGTCTCCGCCGGGGTAGAGGCGGTGCCCGAAACCAGGGATCGCGTCGCCGCGCCGCAGCCGGTCGGCGAGCACCTGGCGCGCCCGGCCCGGCTCGCCCACCTCGCGCAGCAGGGCGGTCGCCCGCGCCGCCTGCCCGCCGTGGCGCGCGCCCTCGAGGGCCGCCAACCCCGCCGAGACCACCGCGTAGGGTGTGGCCGCCGCCGAAGCCACGCAGCGCGCCGCGAACGCCGACACGTTCAGCTCGTGGTCGGCGCACAGGACCAGGGCCATGTCGAGCAGGGCCGTAGCCTCGGGCCGCTCAGGCGCCAGCCGGCGCTGGAGCCGGGCGGCGACGGGCCCGTCGCCTGTGGCGCCGAGCAGGGCCGCGAGCAGCTGCACGATCCGCCCGCCGGTCCGCGTCACCGCGGCCGGGCGCAGGTCGTAGGCGGCCTCGTCCCGCGCCGCCGCCAGCGGCAGGGCCGCCTGAAAGCGCTGCATCGGCGCGAGGCCCGCCAGCAGCTCGTCCGCTCCGCCGGGCAGCGCGGCCAGCCCCGGACCCGGCGCGAAGGCCGCCTGGTCGCGGGCAGGCAGCTCCCCCGCCCAGAGCAGCGCGGCCACCTGCTCGATCGCGCAGCCCTCGGCGAGAGCGATGGCGTCGTGGCCCCTGTAGTAGAGCCCCTCGGGGGCGATCAGGGTCAGCCCCGACTCCAGGACCGGCGCGCCCCACTCCAGGGCGGCGGCAGCCGCCCGCTCCGGGGCCCGCCGCTGCTCATGCTGCGCCTTGAGCCGCGCCACATCCTCCGCGCTATAGCGCCGCGCCCGCGGGTCGCCGGGCGCGGGCAGCGAGCGGATCAGGCCCCGGCTCACGTAGGCGTACAGCGTCGCCCGGCTGACGCCTAGCTCGGCCGCCGCCTCCTCCGCCCGCAGGTCTGGTGTGCGCGCCATTGCACCCTCGTCTCTCGCGCTGGTGTCCCCGCAAGCATAACATATATTGATTAATAAATCAATATTGACAATATTGATATACTGGCGCTACGGGACATAGCGATCTGGCGGGTGCGCCGCGCGCCCGCCTTGCACGAAAGGACCAGCGCCATGGGCGCGCAGACACAGCTACAGCCGGGGCTCGAGGGCGTCGTCGCCGCCGAGACGCGGCTCAGTCATGTGGACGGCGAGGGCGGCCGCCTGACCATCGCCGGCTTCCCGGTCGAGACCCTGGCCGCCAGGGCCGGCTTCGAGGAGGTCGTCCATCTGCTCTGGCACGACCGCCTGCCCGACGCTGACGAGCTGGGCGCCTTCCAGACCAGCCTCGCGGAGGCGCGGGCCATCCCGTCCGCCACGCTGGAGCTGCTGCGCGCGGCCGCCGCGCGGGGCGTGGCGCCGATGGACGCCCTGCAGATGGCCGCGGGCACGCTGCGGCTGGAGGTCCCGGCGCCCGGCGAGCCCCTCGACGAGGCCCGGCTACTCGTGGCCGCCCTGCCGACCATCGTCGCCGCCTACTGGCGCATGCTCAACGGGCGCGAGCCCGTCGCGCCCGACCCACGGCTGAGCCACGCCGCCAACTACCTCTGGATGCTGACCGGGCGGGCGCCCTCGGACGCCGCGGCCCGCGCCCTCGAGACCTACCTCAACGCCGTCGTGGACCACGGGCTCAACGCCTCGACCTTCACGGCCAGGGTGATCGTCTCGACCCGCTCCGACATGCTGTCGGCCGTGGCCGGGGCCCTGGGCGCCCTCAAGGGCCCGCTCCACGGCGGCGCGCCGGGCCCCGCCCTGGAGACCGTCTTCGCCATCGGCGCGCCCGAGCGGGCCGAGCCCGTGCTGCGCGCCCAGCTGGCCCGCGGCGAGCGCCTGATGGGCTTCGGGCACCGCATCTACAAGGTGCGCGACCCGCGGGCGCTGGTGCTCCAGGAGGCCGCCGCGCGGCTCTACGCCGACGGCGGCGACCGGGCCCTCTACGAGCTGGCCCTGCACGTCGAGGGCACCGCCCTGGCCCTGCTGGCGGAGCACAAGCCGGGGGCGCGGCTCCAGACCAACGTGGAGTTCTACACGGCCCTGCTGCTCCACGGCCTGGGCCTCGACACGGCCCTGTTCACCCCCACCTTCGCCGTCGGCCGCGTCGCCGGGTGGACCGCCCACGCCCTCGAGCAGCTGGCCCACAACCGCCTCTTCCGCCCCCAGTCGGCCTACGTCGGCGCCGAGGGGCGCGAGTGGCC
>DAOLDO010001009.1:0-2573 GCA_035327325.1 Chloroflexaceae bacterium
GGCCGCCGCGGGCGCGCCGGGCGCGCCAGTGGCCGCCGTCTGCCTGGGGCTGGCGGGCGTGGGCCGACCCGAGCAGCGCGCGCAGGTGGAGGGCTGGGCCGACGGGGCCTTCGGCGGGGCGCCCTGCGCCGTGGTGACCGACCTGGAGCCGATCCTGGCCGCCGGCACGCCCGAGGGCTGGGGCGTGGCCGTGATCGCCGGGACCGGCTCGTCGTGCCTGGCCCGCGCCCCCGGCGGCCCGCCCCTCAAGGGCGGCGGCTGGGGCCACCTGCTGGGCGACGAGGGCAGGGGCTACGACCTGGCGCGCCGCGCGCTGCGCCTGGCCACCCAGGCCGCCGACGGCCGCGCCGACGCCCTGGCGATCCTGCGCGCCGCGCTCGACCACTACGGCGCGCCCAACGCCGAGGCGCTGGTCGGCCGGGCCTACACCGACACCGCGCCCGCGACCGTGGCCGCCCTGGCGCGCCCCGTGCTCGCCCTGGCCGAGGCGGGCGATGTCCACGCCCGCGCCCTGCTCGACGCGACGGCCGCCGACCTGGCCCTCCTGGCCACCACGGCGGCCCGGCGCCTCGGCCTCGGCGCGGCGCCCCTGGCCCTGGCCGGCGGGCTGCTCGGCGCCAGCCCCTACCTGCGCGACCGGCTCGCCGCCGCCCTCGCCCCCGCCCTCGCCCCCGCCGCCTTCGTCGCCGATCCGGCGCGGGGCACCCTCGTGCTGGCCCGCCGCCTGCTGGAGGCCGTATGACCCTCACCCTCACCAACGCCCTGCTCGTGGACGCCGACGGCGCCCGCCAGGGGGGGCTGCTGCTCGACGGCGGGCGCATCGTCGCCTCCGGCCCCGAGGTGGAGGCGGTCGGCGAGGCCCACGACCTGGGCGGCGCCGTCGTCACCCCAGGCTTTGTGGACGTGCATACCCACGGGGGCGGCGGCTTCAGCCTGCACACCGCAGACCCGGACGAGATCCGCGCCTACGCCGCCTGGGCGCCCAGCACGGGCGTCACCTCGTTCCTGGCCGGTGTGGTCGGCGTGCCCGGCGGCCTGCCCGAGGCCCAGATCGGCGCCGCCGTGGCCGCTGCCCGCGCGCCCGGGCCTGGCGCCGAGCTGCTCGGCATCCACCTCGAGGGGCCCTACATCAGCCGGGCGCGCCGGGGCGCCCACCCCGTCAGCTGGCTGCGCCTGCCCGACCCGGCCGAGACCGAGCGCGTCCTCGGGCTGGCGGGCGGGCTGCTGCGCATCGTCACCCTGGCCCCCGAGCTGCCGGGCGCCGCCGCCATGATCGCCCGCCTCAGGGAGGCCGGGGTCACGGTGAGCATCGGCCACACCGACGCCACCTACGAGCAGGCCCGCGCCGCCATCCCCCTCGGCATCACCCACGCCACTCACTGCTTCAACGCCATGCGCCCGCTCCACCACCGCGAGCCCGGGCCCCTCGGCGCCGTGGTCGAGTGCGACCAGGTCCTCGGCGAGCTGATCGCCGACGGCGTCCACGTCCACCGCGCCGCCCTGCGGGTGATGCTGCGGGCCCTCGGCCCCGGGCGCGCCGTGGTCGTCACCGACGCCCTGGCCTGCGCCGGGCTGCGCGAGGGCGCCTTCAGCTTCGGCGGCCAGCAGGTGCGCGTGGTGGACGGCGCGGCCCACCTGGCCGACGGCACCCTCAGCGGCTCGGTGCTGACCATGGACCGCGCCCTGCGCCTGCTGGTCCACGACCTCGGCCTGGCCCTCCCCGACGCGGTGGCCATGCTCGCCCCCAACCCCGCCCGCTCCGCCGGCGCCGCGGGGCGCAAGGGAGCCCTGCGCCCCGGCTACGACGCCGACCTGCTCGTCCTCGACGCCGGCCTGCGGCTCCGCGCGACCCTCTGCCGCGGCGAGCCGGCCTTTGGAAGTCTGGACGATCGGCTATGAGTGTCGAGCACATTGAGCTCCGCCGGCTCATGGCGGAAGATCTGCCCGCGCTGGGCGAGCTGTGCCGCGAGGGCCTGCGCGATGTCGTGTCGCCGGCGGTGCTGCGGCGCACTCTGCTCGACGAGCCGGGCCTCAGGCCCGAGCTGCAGCTGGCCCTGTGGGACGGCGGGCGTCTGGCTGGGGTGGCCCTTGGCAGCCTGCGCGCCACGCCAGACGGGCCAGCGGGCGGGCCGCGGCTGCTGGTGGTGGCCCCCGAGCTGCGCGGGCGCGGCCTGGGCACGCGCCTGATGGACGAGCTGGAGGCGCGGCTCGCGGCCGCGGGCGCCGCCGAGCTGCGGGTGGGCCGGATGGCGCCCAACTACCTCTGGCCGGGGCTCGACCCGCGCGACACAGCGGCCCTCTGCATGTTCCAGCGGCGTGGCTACGAGCGGGCCGGCGACGCCGTGAATATGAGCATCGCCCTCGCCGGCCGCCGGTGGTGGGGCCCCGCCGACGAGGCGCGCCTGGCCGCTGCGGGCTGGGCTGTGCGCCGCGCCACCGCCGCCGATGGCGAGCGCCTGGCGGCCTGGGTCGGCGCTCAGTTCGGCGAGCTGTGGGCCTGGGAGACGGGCGCCGCCCTCGCCCTGAGCCCGCCGGCCGCCTTCCTCGCGGAGCGGGGCGGCCAGATCGGCGGG
>DAOLDO010001010.1:0-2568 GCA_035327325.1 Chloroflexaceae bacterium
GTCAACCCGATCTTCAAGCCGGGCCCGGTCGAGCCGCGCTACTCAGAGTACCTGATCTTCGAGGGCATCTCGGTGGACGAGCAGGGCAAGCAGTACTACCTGGACGCCCACGTCGCCTACAGGCGGGCCTGCCTGAACGCGATCGAGTACCTGAAGAAGTTCGGCTTCAGCGGCGAGCAGGCCTACATCATCCTGGGCACGGCGCCGGTCGAGGGGCGTATCAGCGGCATCGTTGACATCCCCAACGCCTGCTGCACCCTGGCCATCCCGACCGAGATCTTCGACTTCGACATCAGGCCGTCGTCGGCGGGCCCGACCTCGGCGGCACGCGGCAAGGCCGCCTCGACCATGTAGTCCGGGGGGAAGCCCGGCGGGGCGCCGTGGAGGCGGCGCCCCAGCCCGGCCCTGCCTTCAGCAGAAAGTCGAGGTGTCTATGACCGCCTCCTCCCCGGCTATGGGCAGCCGGACCGGGCTGGCCCCCCTGGTGCAGTTCGGCGACGCGATCCTGCGCGGCGTCGGCCAGGTGATGTTCCAGAATAACCCGCTCACCGGCGCCCTGTTCCTGCTGGCCATCCTGGTGAACAGCTTTGTCGCCGGCGCCGACCTGGTCGCCCAGGGCGTGAGCCCGTTCATGCTCTTCGGCGGCGCCCTCCTGGGCACCGTGGTGAGCACCCTGACGGCGATGCTGCTCGGCGCCGACCGCGGCCTGGTGAGCGCCGGCCTGTTCGGCTTCAACGGCACCCTGGTCGGCATCGCCCTGCCCTTCTTCTTCCAGACCGACGCCCTGCTGGTCCTGCTGCTCATCCTCGCCGCCGCCTGCTCGACCGTGGTGATGGCCGCCCTCCTCAACGCCCTGGGTCAGTGGGAGGTGCCGGCCCTCACGGCGCCCTTCGTGATCACCACGTGGTTCTTTCTGGCCGCTATGGGCGGATTCGCCGCCCTCAGGCCCACCGCCTTCCTGGCCCCGCCCGCCCTCCAGGCCCAGCCCGGCGCCTTCACGGGCCTCGGCCTCGACGCGATCTGGCAGGGCGCGCTGATGGGCGCGGGCGAGGTGATGTTCCAGCTCCACTGGGTCGCCGGCGCGATCTTCCTGGTCGGCATCCTGGTCAACTCGCGCATCTCCTTCGCCTTCGCCATCCTGGGCTCGCTGATCGGCCTGGGCGTCGCCAGCCTCATGGGCGCGCCCGCCGGCATGATCGGCGCCGGCCTGCACGGCTTCAACCCGGTCCTGACCGGGATCGCCCTCGGCGGCTTCTTCTACGTGCTCACCTGGAAGTCGGCCCTCTACGCGGTCTTCGCCATGGTGATCACGACCGTGGTGATGGCCGCCATGGTGACCATGCTGGCGCCCGCGGGGCTGCCGGCCCTGACCTGGCCCTTCATCGTGACCACCTGGCTGTTCATCTTCGCCAAGGCGATGTTCGGCCAGCTGCGCGCCGTCGCCCCCGCCAGGGCGACCACGCCAGAGGGCAACCTGCGGGCCGCCGAGTGACCGACCCTCACAGCAGGAGCTGCCAATGCCAGTCTACGAGTTCTGGTGCGAGCGCTGCGGCCCCTTCGAGACCCGGCGCAGCTTCGCCGAGGCGACCGCCCCGGCCAACTGCCCCGCCTGCGCGACCGAGGCGCGGCGGGTCTTCTCGGCGCCCAACCTGGCCTGCACAACGGACCTGCAGCGCCTGATGCTCGGCCGCCAGGAGCAGGGCGCCGAGCCGCGCCTCGAGCGGCGCGACCCCGGCGAGCACCGCCACGACCACGCCCACGAGCCCCACCCGGCCCACGGGCGGCCCTGGATGGTGGGGCATTAGCGGGGGAACCAGGTTCCCCCACGCCCCCGCTGCCGCGGTGGCGCGGGCGCAGCCCGGGCCCATACGCCCGCCGCCGATCCGCCCCTGGTGTGATGTGCCGTCCCGCACGCTGGGGTCAATGGTCACAATGCGGTCGGGGCGACCCGCGTGGTCGCCCCGCCGCGCCGCACGGTAGGCGGCCGGTCGTTCATTCCACACGGGCGATCGGGCCCCCACGGCGCCCGCCGATGCGGTACACTGTGGGCGAGCAGATTCGCCCACACCCCCGCCCAGATCGCAGCCAATAGTCCAACGAGGGACGACCGATGCACGGGCAACTCCAGGGCCGGCTCGCCCGGCTGGCCGACGACCTGCGGGCCGGTCGCGCCGAGCGTGCCGCGCTCTTCTGGCTGAAGGTCTTCTGCGACCTGGCGCCCGACGAGGGCGCCGTCCGCTCCGACCGCTGGGTCGAGGCCGGCCTCGCCGCCGCCGCAGCCCATCCCGCCCTCGACGCCACCGCCCTCGCCCCCCGCCGCCAGCTGGTGACCCAGTACGACCTGTTCCGCTTCACGCGTATGAAGGACGGGGCCGAGCTGAGCGGGCCGGCCCTCGAGGCCCTCGACTGGCAGCGGCGCTACGTGGTGGCCCTGCGCCCCGAGCTGGCGGCCGAACTGCCCGCGCTGCGCCGGCAGGTCGAGGCCCTCTGGGCGGCGCTGGGGGGCGCCCCGCCCGAGCTGGTGCGGCTCGAGGGCGGCCCCCAGGACTTCACCGTCCCCGTCGCCCC
>DAOLDO010001011.1:0-2566 GCA_035327325.1 Chloroflexaceae bacterium
CACCAGCTCGGCCGGGCTGAGGCGGGCCAGGCGGGCCAGGCGGCGCGCGGGCGGCGCGGGCGGGGGCTCGGGGCGGCGCAGGCGCTCGGCCATGGCCTCGCCCACCATGCGCGCGTAGCGGGCAGCCCCGCCCCAGAGTCGCGCCAGCCAGGCGGCCACGGGCGCCAGGCCGGTCCGCAGCCGCTCGTAGGCCGCCACCGCCCACGCCTGCCGGCGCAGCACGGTCCACAGAGCGTAGCCGGCCAGGATGGCGATGCAGGCCCAGAAGATCACGCCGGGGGCGAGGGGCGGGTCGGACACCACCGTCGGCGGGGGCGGCGGCGGGGGCGGCGGCTCCACCCGCTCGCCGGGCTCGGTCTGCTGGGTCAGGCCGCCGAGCAGGGCCAGTAGGAGGGCCGGGATGGTCAGGGCGAGGCCCAGGGCGCCGAGGGCCACCAGGCCGAGGGCCAGGGCCGTCAGGCCCAGCAGGTTGACCGCCGCCAGGGCCGCCGCCCGGCCCGCCTCGACCGCGCTGGCTCCGTAGCTGCGCGGCAGAACCAGGCCGACGGCGACGATGGCCAGCACCAGGGCCGCGCTCTGCCAGCGCCAGCGCCGCGCCACCGCCGGCTCGACCTCGGCGCCGTCCCGCTCCCAGCGGGCCCGCAGCACCAGCAGGCGCGCCCGGCTGTAGAGCAGGGCCCCGCCCGCCAGGTAGATCATCCCGGCCATGCCGAGGAGGGGAGGCATGGCCCCCGCCGTGCCGCCCCAGCGCCGCAGGTCCACCAGCTGGGCCACCAGGGCGAGCAGGGCCAGCACGCCGCCCCAGGCGATGCCCGAGGCCAGGCGGCCGAGCGAGTCGCGCTCGTCGGCCTCGGCGCGGGCGCGGAAGACCTCGGCGTCCAGGGCGTGCTCGGTCCTGATCGGCCCCGCCGCGGGCTCGAGCAGGTCGAGCTCGAACAGGCCCATGCGCACAGCCACGGCGCAGGCCAGCCCGGCGAACAAGGAGGCCACGAAGGGCAGGTCAATGGCGCTCAGCGGCGAGCGCAGCCAGCCCTCCATGGCGGGCAGGGCGCCCCGCCCCAGGCTGAGCGAGGCCACCACCCGCATCAGCACCACCAGGGCGAACAGTTCGGCCGCCAGGTAGGGCAGGGCGCCCGCGCTCAGGTGGCGCCCCTCGCGCATCCTGTAGCGCACCAGGGCGGCCTCGACGGCCACGATGAAGCAGGCCGCCACCAGGTAGGTCGGCTGCCAGAGGGGGAAGGCCCGCGCGACGGCGCCCGCCACCAGGGCCACCAGGGCCGTGACCAGCGTCGCCAGCAGCAGCACCCCCGCCAGGTTGAAGGGCGGCGCGCTCCCCAGCGGCGCCGCAGGCTCGGCCATCGGCCGCGTCTTCGCCATAGCGCGAGTCAGTATAGCACCACGGCCTCCGCGGGGCGACCCGCGTTCATCCCCTGTGCGCCGGCTGTTAGGCGGCGTTCAGGCACGCGATGGTATAATGGCCTCTAGCACGTCTTTGCGAGGGAGCAGTATGTCGCAGCGCAAGCGCCTGGCCCTGATTGATGGGCACGCCCTGGCCTTCCGGGCCTTCCACGCCATGCGCGAGGCCGGCCTCAGGGCCTCCAGCGGCGAGCCGACCTACGCCGTCTTCGGCTTCGCCCAGATTCTCCTGACCATGATTCAGGAGCAGCGGCCCGAGTACGTCGCCGTCTCCTTTGACGTGGGCCGCACCTTCCGCGACGACCTCTACGCCGAGTACAAGGCCGGCCGCGCCGAGACGCCCGAGGAGTTCCACCCCCAGCTCGAGCGGATCAAGGAGCTGGTCAGCCTGCTCAGCATCCCGATCTACACCCTCGACGGCTTCGAGGCCGACGATGTGATCGGCACCCTCTCGCGCCAGGCCACCGCCCACGGCGTCGAGACCCTCATCCTCACCGGCGACACCGACAGCCTCCAGCTCGTGGACGACCACGTGCGCGTCATCCTCGCCAACCCCTACGCCCGCGGCGGCAAGACCACCACCCTCTACGACGAGGCCGCCGTCCGCGAGCGCTACGAGGGCCTCGCCCCCGGCCAGCTGGCCGACCTGCGCGGCCTCAAGGGCGACGTCACCGACAACATCCCCGGCGTGAAGGGCATCGGCGAGAAGGGCGCGATCAACCTGCTCAACCAGTTCGGCACCGTCGAGAATCTCTTCGACCACCTCGACCAGGCGCCCAACCGCTACAAGAAGGCCCTCGACGGCCAGCGCGATGTGGCCCTCTTCAGCAAGCGCCTGGCCACGATCGTCTGCGACGCCCCCGTGCAGCTCGACCTGGCCGCCTGCGAGCTGGGTGTGTACGACCGCCCCGCCGTGATCCGGCTGTTCCAGGAGCTCGAGATCGGCGCCAGCTCGAACCTGCTCAAGAAGCTGCCGCCCCTCCCCGGCGCCCCCGACGAGCCCCCGTTAGCGAAGCTGGCGCGAAGCGCTATCGGCCCGCCCGAGCCCGCCGCCCCCCGCCCCCCCGCGAGTGGCGCCGCCGAGGGCGCGGTCCAACGCGAGCTGTTCGGCGAGGCCCTGCCCGCCAGCCTCGGCCCCGGCGTCGCCGAC
>DAOLDO010001012.1:0-2563 GCA_035327325.1 Chloroflexaceae bacterium
GCCGCAGCCAACGGCGGTGATGGGCGAGGCGGCCGCGGCGGTGCTCGGCGAGGCCCAGATCAACAGCACCTACCAGACCACCGGGGGCGAGGACTTCTCCGCCGTGCTCGAGCGCGTGCCGGGCAACTTCTTCATGCTCGGCGCCCGCACCGGCGAGCGCACAGGCGCCCCTCACCACAACCCCCGCTTCGACATTGACGAGGCGTGCCTGCCCCAGGGCGTGGCCATCCTCTGCGACGCCGCCGTCCGCTGCCTGCGGGGCGAGGGGGCCTAACCCGTCGTAGCTCCGCGGCGACCCCACGTAGTCGCCCGTCCAGGCAGCGGCAAGCCCTCCGCTTTGCGCGGACTTGCTCGGATGCTCTGCCAGCGCCATCTGGCACACCCCTTGCTGAACTGTGTGCGCTCGGGCGCACACAGTTCACCTAATCGTCATTGACACAGCCAGCGCCCCCACGTATAGTTGCAAGTGCAAATTTCATCCCGCCCTCGCCTGCGGCTGCTCAGGAGGACCTGGTGTCGGTTGAGCATCTCTCGCCCCTCGGGCCATCGGCCAACAGCGCACGTCTCCCCAACGCCCGTGGCCCGCGCCGCCGCGGCCGCTGGCTCTGGATAGCCCTCATCGCGACCCTGCTGCTCACCGTTGTCACGGCTAGCGCGGGCCTCTACGCGGTTGACCAAAGCTACGCCGGGCGGATCTACCCCAACGTCAGCATTCGTGGCGTCGCCGTCGGCGAGCTGAGCGCCGGCGAGGCCCGCCAGGCCATCGAGCGCCGCTTCGCGCCCTTCCTCGCCCAGCCCGTGACCCTGACCTACGGCGAGCGCAGCTGGACGCCCACGCTCGCCGAGCTCGGCGTGCGTCTCGAGGTTGATAGCGCCGTCGGCGCGGCCCTAGCCGCCGGCCGCCGCAACGGCATGTACGAGAACCTGCGCGAGGTCCTCGCCGTCTACCAGAACGGCCTCGAGCTGCCCCTGCACCTCACGGTTGACCAGCAGACCATGCAGGCGTACCTGCTCGCCCGGGTCGCCGAGGTCGAGCAGCCCGCCGTGGACGCGACCCTGAGGCTCAACGGCACCACGATCGCCACGGCGCCCTCCGCCACCGGCCAGCAGGTCCTCGTCGCCGAGACGCTGCAGGAGATCACGGCGGCCATCCAGGGGCTCGACGCGCAGACCATTGCCCTGCGCACGCGCGAGCTCCAGCCCCGTCTGAGCGACGCCGCCGTCGCCGAGGCGCAGGCCGCCATCGCCGGCCTGCTCGCCGGCCCGATCACGCTCACCATCCCCGGCGCCGGCGAGCCCTTCGTCTGGTCCCTCGAGGACCTGGCCCGCCTGGTGCGCGTCGAGCGCACCGCGACGCCCGAGGGCGACCGGCTGGCGGTCAGCGTGGACACCGAGCAGATCCGCGCCAAGGTGGCCGCCCTGGCGGACGCCACCGAGCTCCAGGGCAGGCACCCGCGCCTCGACTGGAACGGCGGCAACCTGCGCATCATCAGGGAGGGCACGGCCAACAGGCGCCTCGACGAGGGCCAGTCCGAAGAGCTCGTGCTCGCCGCCCTCGCGGCCCCCGCCGAGGCCCGCGCCCTCGAGCTGCCCATGCGCGAGGTGCCCCCGCCCGTCACCGAGGCCACCCTCGGCCAGCTCGGCATCAACGAGCTGCTCTCGGTTGGCCGCAGCGACTTCAGCGGCTCGGCGCCCTACCGCGTGACCAACATCAAGGCCGGCATGCGCCTGCTCCACGGGGTGCTGCTCGCCCCCGGCGAGGAGTTTTCCTTCAACAGGACGATCGGCAGCATCAACGCCTCCAACGGCTTCGTCGAGGGCTACGCGATCATCCAGAACCGCACCCAGCTCGAGTGGGGCGGCGGCATCTGCCAGGACTCGACCACCATGTTCCGGGCCGCCTTCTGGGCCGGCCTGCCGATCACCGAGCGCCACGGCCACTCGTTCTACATCAGCTGGTACGACAAGTTCGCCTTCGAGCAGTACGGCAACGGCCCCGGCATGGACGCGGCGATCTTCACGGGGGCCCTCGACCTGAAGTTCGTCAACGACACGGGCAACTGGCTGCTCATCCAGAGCTACACCAACGGCACCACCGCCGAGGTGCGCATGTACGGCACCGACGACGGTCGCAAGGTCTCGCTGCTGGGCCCGACGATCACCGACCGGGTGCCCGCGCCCACGCAGCCGGTCTACGTGGCCGAGCCGAGCCGGCCCCGCGGCAGCCCCCGCCAGAGCGACACCGCCCGTGGCGGCATGACCATCGAGTTCACGCGGGTGATCGAGCGCGACGGCCAGGTGGTCGAGCGCCGCGCCTTCCAGACAAAGTTCAAGCCCTGGCCCGACATCTTCGAGGTCAACCCGGCCGACCTTGGCCCCGACGGCAAGCCCCTGCCCGTGCCCACGCCCACGGTGGACCCGATCGAGGCGCCGCCGGTTGACCCGAACGCCCCGGCGCCGGCCGCCGAGGAGGGCGACCTCAACGCCCAGCCCGCCCCCGAGCCGGAGCCCATCCCCGAGCAGCAGCCCGCCCCCGAGCCGGCCCCGCCGGCCACCGGCGAGG
>DAOLDO010001013.1:0-2561 GCA_035327325.1 Chloroflexaceae bacterium
GAGGCTCGCGGCGGTCTGGGGCGTGAGGCCGATATGCCCGATCACGGCGATGCCCGCCTCGACAATGGCGCGGGCGATGGGGGCTTGCCGCGCGGTGCCCTCCAGCTTCACGCAGTCCATGCCGGCCTCCTTGATATGGCGGGCCGCGTTGCGCACGGCCTCGGCCAGGTCGGCGGCCTGGTAGGACATGAAGGGCATGTCGCCCACGAGGAGGGCCCGCCGCGCCGTGCGGCCGACCGCCTTCGCGTGGTGGATCATCTCGTCCATGGTGACGGGGCTGGTGCCGGGGTAGCCGAGCATCACCATGCCGAGCGAGTCGCCGACCAGGATCACATCCACGCCTGCCTCGTCAACCAGGCGCGCCAGGGGCGCGTCGTAGGCCGTGAGCATGGTGAACTTCCGCCGGCCCTTCCAGGACTGGACCTCGGGGATCCTGAGCTTCGTCGTCATCGAGGGGACTCCTTTCCGTATGCTGCGGCGAAGATAGGCTGGAGGCTTTTACCACGAAGCACACGAAGGTCACGAAGGGAGCCGGGTCGCCTCTGCTGCGCGAGCTCGGCAGAGGCACACGAGAGGCGCAGGAGGACAGGTGGTGGCTAGGCGTCGCTCGTACCTTCGCGCACTTCGTGCTCTTCGTGGTGAACATAACCGCCCTTTATCCCGGCATGAGCCAGGCGGCCAGGGCGGGCTCGAGGGCGATGGCGACGCCGAGGGCGACCAGGGCGGCGCCGGAGGCGAGGGCGACGGGTTGGCTGTGGCGCTGGAGGGCGGCCTGGAGGCGGCGGCTGGCGGCGAGGGCGGCCAGGGGCAGCAGGAGCAGGGCGCCCATCAGCAGGGCGAAGGCCGCCACGAGGGCCGCGCCGCTCGCGGCCGAGCCGGCGCCGGCGCCGAGCAGGGCCAGGCCGGTCACGAAGGGCCCGCAGCAGCCGAGGCAGTAGACGGCAAAGACGGCGCCCGCGCCGAGGGGCCGGCGCAGGTTGGCCCTGCCGGTGAGGATGAGCCAGCGCGGGCCGCGGCAGCCGGCGAGGGCGCGCCGGGGCAACACGCGCAGCACGGCGAGGCCAAGGGCGGCCAGGAGCGCGCCGCCGATCGCCCGGAGTAGCGGGGCCAGGGGGACCAGGGCCGCGCCGGCGACGCCCACGGCAGCGGCGGCGAGGGCGTAGACCCCGAGGAAGCCCGCGGCGAAGGCCAGGCCCGCCCGCCACGGCGCCGCCCGCCCGGTCGCGGCGAGGCCCGCCGAGGCCGCAGCCAGGGCCAGGGACAGCTGCAGCAGGCACGGCGCCATCACCGCCAGGGCCGCCGGGGCCAGGGCGGCGCCAGCGGCGGGCAGTGGCGCCACCGCCAGCTCGCACAGCAGGCGCACGGGCGCGGGCGCCGTGTCGAGCCGCCCGAGGGCCGCCGCGGCGGAGGCGGTCGCGGCGAGGGCGGCGACGGCGGCGGCGCTGATGGCCACGGGCAGCCCGCGGCGCCTGAGCGAGGCGTGGAGCATTGCTGAAGGCTCGGCTAGTGTTCGAGGCAGAAGTGGCCCTGGATGGCGTTGCGGCCGCGCAGGTCGAGCGACCAGCCGACCTCGGGGACGCTGGCGGTGAAGTGGTGGGCCTTGGCCACGTAGGCGGGCGAGCCGGGGATGGTCGAGAAGATCGAGTTGTTGAGCGTGGTCGTGCTGCCGTCGGGGCCGGCGTAGGGGGCCATGGCGATGTCTATAGCGTCGTCCACGCGCAGCGCGCCGCGGCCGCCCTTGACGGTGAAGCTGATGCGGGCGCGCTTCACGGCGACCACCTGGCCGACCAGGGCGGCGCCGTCGGCGAGGGGGCCGCCGAGCTCGCCGCCGAAGGCCCGCAGGATGGCGGCCGCCTGCTCGTCGCTGGCCCGGTCGTCCACGTAGCGCACGACGGTGTAGCCGCCGGCGAGCACGTTGCCGGGGATGTGGGCGGCCACGGCGAAGGTCAGGCCGGAGACGTCCAGGCCCTCGATCGTGCCGCGGTCGATCCTGTAGGCCAGGGCAGAGTCGCACGTCCCGTTGTCCGGGTCCTCGCCGATCCAGCAGGGGCAGAGGACGCCGCAGTCGCAGACCTCGAGCAGGCGCCCCTCGAGCCTGTAGCGCTGTGCCATTGCTCCTCCGGGTCAGTCGGTGGTGGGTGGCGCTATTGTAGCGGAGAGCCGGGGCGGCGTCCAGCGGCGCGGGGCGGGGCTCGGCGGCGGGGCCACTGCCACGCTGCGGCCTTTTAGACTTTCTTGAGGCGTCGCTGCTACCCTGCTCATCAGGTGATACGAATGCCATATGACGTGGCTCGACACCAACGCTGAGACACTGAACGCCGGAGGGCTTGACCAGCCTTCCCGCACAAAAGGATCAGACCCATGAAAGCGCGCATCCTACTGCTGCTGGCCGTGCTCGCTACCGTATTTTCCCTGACTGTGCCATCGGCGGATGCCGGTGTGGAAGCAGTCTCCACCGTCGGCGCCTTTTTCGCCGCCGTTGACGCCGGCGACCACGAGGCTGCCGTCGCCATGTTCGCCCCCGACGCCGTTGCCACGCTGGTTCGCGGCAAAACCTACCA
>DAOLDO010001014.1:0-2557 GCA_035327325.1 Chloroflexaceae bacterium
GATACTGCCGTCGCCCCCGCCGCTGCAAGACTCAATACGGTCGCGCCAACAAGGTGGGTTGCCAGAACGCAGACCGCAATGCCTTTACCCTGCTGCTCAAGCACCCATAGAACCAGCTGACCCGGCGGCTGGCATGGTGCGCGAGATAAAGCGCGTGACACGGCCGCAGGGGAAATTGCCGCCTATGTCGGCCGTCGCTTCCTGCGCGGCCTTGTGAGCTGCGAAGGCGCTTGTCAAGCTTCGTCCGCTCGGCGCCTTCGGCGAAGGTCCACGCCGCTTCGACGGCGACCCGAGGCCGTCGGTCGCCAGGGTGACGCTCCTCGAAGATCGACAGCACCTCCTGGGCGCTCTCCGCGGCATAGCGAGCGACCACGAGACGCTGCGCCCATGCCCGAACGGGTCGCCTGGGTGGACACTAGGGCGATGGCAGCTCGCCGCCGGCGTCGGGAAGCGGGGGCGCGGCGAAGAGCCGGAGCAGCGCGGGCTCGCCCTCGACGACGACCGCGGCGGCATAGCCGTCGCCCGCGTCGAGGGGGGCGAGGGCCCACGGCCCGCCCGCGTCGTCGGGCGGCAGGCGCAGAGGCGCGCGCTCGCCGGGTGCCATGGCGACCTCGACCTGGCTGGGCGGCACGCTCAGCCCGTCGCCGCGCGCCTTCAGGTAGGCCTCTTTGCGCGCCCAGCCCTCGAAGAAGGCGCGCCGCCGCCGCTCCTCCGGCAGCTCGGCGATGGCCCGCCGCTCGCGTGGCGAGAAGATGTCCGGCAGCAGCGGCGCGTAGGCGAAGTCGTCGCGCACGCGCTCGACGTCCACCCCGACCCGCCGCCCCCTGGCCACGACGACCAGGGCTAGCTCCCCGGCGTGGGCCAGGTTGAACGCGAGCGGCGCCGCGGGGCCGTCCAGGGACGGCTTGCCGTGGCGCGAGTAGGCGAAGCGCAGCGCGGCCGGCGGGAGGCCCAGATAAGCGCCGAGCAGGGCCCGCAGGGCGCCGCGAGCCACGACGAAGCGCTCCCGGTCGCCGGCGAAGGCGAAGCGCGCCGCCCGCTCGCGCTCGTCGGGGCTCAGCCACTCAGCCAGCCGGCGGGCCGCCACGGCCTCCACCGCGAGAACGACGCGCCAGACGTGCAGCTCGCCGGGGCCGAGGACGAGCGGCGTCGGCGGGGAAGCCCAGGACTGCGGCTCAGCCCCCGGACCCATGGGTCGCTCCTTACGGCGCATCAATCAGGCGCGGCTCGCCGGCCCCGTGCAAGGCCGCCCGGGCCCAGGCCACCACGGGCGCCAGATCGAGGGCGGCCGGGGCGCTCGTGTCCACGGTGAGCAGCGGGCCGCCGAGGCCCAGGGGCCTGATCGCGCCCAGGCTGCGCACCGCCTCGACCGAGGCCGCATCGGGCCGCTCGCAGTGACCGGGGTGGCGCTCGCCCGCGGCGATCCGCGCCAGGTACCGCGCGACCATCACCTCGCGCGCGGCCACGCAGCGCAGCTGCACGGGGCGGAACGGGTGCCGCGCCAGCAGCTCCATCATGCGTGCCGTGTCCAGGTCGTGGCGAAAGTTGCTCTCGACCACCGGCGAGCGCCCCGCGGCCAGGTGCTCGCCGCACAGCTCGTAGAGCAGGGACATGGCCATCACTCCTACATGGCGCGACCAGGACCGGTCGCGCCAGCCGATCGCTTCGAACAGGGCCTCCTTGAGCATGTCCTTGCCAACCATGGGCAGCCCCAGCTCCGCGGCGAGCGCCCGCGCGAGCGTCGTCTTCCCTGTGGCGGGGTGTCCGGTCACAATCAGCAGCGCTGGGAGCAGCATAGCAGCACGGGTGGCGGCCAGGGCGGGCGGCTCCGGCCATTATAGCCGTCCCGGCCGAAGATCGCGAGACACAATGACGATCTCTTAACCGTCCCCGCCAGGGGGCCCGCCGCGCCCCGGGGCCCGTGGTACAATCGGCCCATCGTTCCACAGAAGTGCAAGGAGCGTCCTCAATGACGACTGGCACCCCGACAGCCGGCACCCTGGCCGACCGGATCGTCCCCGCCCGCGGCCCCCTGGCCTCCCCTCTCGTCCGCGACGGCGCCCTGATCCTCGCCGGATCGATCCTGATGGCCCTCCTCGCCCAGATCAGCCTCCCCCTGCCCTTCTCGCCCGTCCCGATCACCGGCCAGACCCTCGGCGTCATGCTGATCGGCGCCCTCTACGGGCCCCGTCTCGGCGCTCTGACCCTGCTGGCCTACCTGGCCCAGGGCCTCATCGGCATGCCCGTCTTCGCCCTCGGGCGCAGCGCCTGGAGCCCGAGCAGCATCCCGGGCCTGCCCGTGATCCTCGGCCCCACGGCCGGCTACCTCCTCGCCTTCCCCCTCGCCGCCTTCGTCGTCGGCCTCCTGGCCAACCGCGGCTGGGACAGGCGCGTCCGCACCGCTATCCCCGCCATGCTCGCCGGCGAGCTGATCATCCTCGCCCTCGGCTTTGCCTGGCTCGCCGCCGCCACCGCCCTGCTCAGCGGCGGCGTCAGCCTGGCTGCCCTCGCCGCGGCCGCCGTGTCCGTGGCGCTCGGCCCCGAGGCCGTGCCCGCC
>DAOLDO010001015.1:0-2552 GCA_035327325.1 Chloroflexaceae bacterium
GTCGCCGGCCGTAGTGGCCGCCCAGGGGCTCACCTACGGGGCGCCCGACCCGCCGCCCGCCGACTCGGACCTGCTGGCCCAGGGCCTGATCGCCGCCCTGCGGCGCCCTGGCGTCCTGGCGGGGGCCGCCCTCCTCGCCGCCCAGGGCGCCCTGCTGCGCGACCGGCTCGTGCAGCGCGGGCAGCTCGACCCCGACGACCTCAAGACCCTGCTCGGGTTCGGGCTCTACGGGGACCCGGCGCTCCGGCTGACGTGAGCCCGTGGCCCCGGCGCGGGGGCTCGTGGACGGCGCGGCCTTCGTGGTACAATTGGGGCGACTGATGACGCGAGGAGGCGCGAGATGATGCCCAAGCAGCGAGGGGTCGTCGGCAGGACGCGGGCGACGCCGCGGCCCGGGCGTCGCCCGGCGGCCGCGAGCGAGGAGGCCCGCATGGCCGAGGCGCGCCGCGTGGCCAGACGCTTCGTGGCGGCCCGCTGGCCCGAGCTGGCCGGGGTCGCGCCGGTGGCCTCGGCGCGCCGCGCTCACGCCCCTAGCGCCGAGCTGCTGGCCCGGCTCGGGCTCGGTCGGGGTGAGCTGGCCGAGGGCCCGGCCGCGGGCGAGTACACCTTCACCTTCGCGGGCGAGCGGCCCGCCGGCGAGGGCGCCACGACGCCGCTGGTGGCCAACGTGATCGTAGACGCCAAGCTCAGGATCGTGAAAGCCAGCGTGTCGCGGTAGCGCCGCGCGACCCTCTATGCACTACGCCGACCAGCCGGCGGCGGCCAGGGCCGCCGCCCAGCAGCGCACGCTGGGCCTCGCCTGGCTGACGCTGCTCTGCTTCTTCGCCCTCTTCCTCGGCCTGCTGGGCTGGGCCGCCCTCGCCGTGCGCGGGGTCTACCAGACGGCCACCAGGGCCGAGGGGGGCACGCTGATCGTGCGCGGGCCCACCGAGTGGGTGGCCTGGCGCCCGGCCAACAGGGCCCTCTACCAGGCGGCGGCCGACGGCCAGCCCCTGGTCGAGGGCGACGCCGTGCGCGCCGTCACCGGGGCCGGCTACGGCCAGGTGGCCAGCATCAGGCTCTTCGAGCAGAGCCAGCTCGACCTGTGGTCGGGCGCCGAGGTGGTGCTGGAGACCCTGCGCACGAGCCGCTGGCACAGCAGGTCGCTCGAGGTGGGCGCCCGCCAGCTGGCCGGCTATGTGCGCTACGACCTCAAGACGGGCCAGCCCTTCGAGCAGGTCGGCTTCAGCGTGGCCGTGGGCGACGCCGTCGTGCGGCTGGCCCCCGGGGGCAGCTACAGCGTGGACATGCGCGAGCCGGACCGCCGAGTGGCCCGCGCCGACGGCGGCAACAGCCTCGAGGCCGACGTGGCCGTGCGCAGCGGCTCGGCCGTGGTGGTGGGGGCCAACGGCGTGTCCATCGAGCTGCGCGAACGCGAGCGCGTCCTGATTGACGCCTCGGGCGCGCCAGGGCTGGCCGTGCCGGCGCGCTGGGACCTGGTGCGCGACGGCGGGTTCCGCCAGTTCAGCGAGCTCGAGTACAACAACACCACCTCGAACGACCCGACCCTGCCCCAGTCGGAGTACTGGAAGGTCTACTCGGGCCCCGACCTGCCCCCCGAGAGCCTGGGCTTCTTCCGCCTCGCCGACACGTGCCGCCCGCCGATCGTAGACAGCCTCTGCGACCCCGCCGACCGCCGGACCGCGGCCTGGTTCTACAGGACGGGCGGGCAGACCAGCAGCTTCCTGGTCGGCATTCAGCAGGAGCTCGGCCCCGGCGGCGCGGGGATCGACATCTCGGAGTACCGCTCGCTCGAGCTCACCTTCTGGGCCCGCGTGCTGCGCCAGTCGCTCAACGACGCCGGCGACCGCGGCAGCGAGTGCCCCGTGATGCTGCGCCTGGTGGCCAAGCGCGATAGCCCCGACAGCCCCGAGGAGGAGCGGGTGCTCTGCGTCTATATGGACGCCGACGGGAACCCGCCTGCCATCAACGAGCCGGGCATGAAGTACGAGCAGGTCGGCGACGCCGAGTGGGAGCAGATCCGCATTGACCTGCGCGACCCCGAGTGGCTGCCCGACTATCGCTACCTGCGCCGTATCCAGATCTTCGCCCAGGGCCACGACTACGACTCGCGGGTGGCCGAGGTGTCGCTGGTGGGGGAGCAGTGAGGCTTGGTCGCTGCGCTCGCTGGGGTGAGGCTCGCTGCGCTCGCTGGGGTGAGGCTTGGTCGCTGCGCTCCCGCGTCGGGGTGACGCTCGGGCGCGGGGCGCCCTCGCTGGGGTGATTCAACCCATGGCGGCACCCGGGGCTCTCACCCAAGCGAGGCGCAGCCGAATGCCGAAGGCATCCTCGAAGAGTGCGTCACCCAGGGAGCGAGCGATGCTCTACCACGGCGTTGACATCATCGAGGTTGAGCGGGTGCGGCGGGCCGTGGAGCGCTGGGGCGAGCGTTTCCTGCGGCGGGGATTCTCGACGGGCGGCCCACCGGGGCGTGGGGTGGGGCGGGGGTCGACCCCCGCATGGCCGCCGCCGGCGGCCCGGCCGCGCCAAGGCGCGCCCGGCCCACGCCCCCG
>DAOLDO010001016.1:0-2550 GCA_035327325.1 Chloroflexaceae bacterium
CGAGGGCAACTACATCGGCGTCGCCGCCAACGGCGTCTCGCCGCTGCACCCCAGGACGGATCAGCTGCAGAAAGAGGGTCTGCTGCTCTATCGCAGCTCGGGCAATGTGATCCGCAACAATGTGGTCGGCGGCCTCGAGACCGGCATGATCCTCGGCGACGGCACCGCCGCCTCGGCCGCCAGCAACAACCTGATCGCGGGCAACAAGGTCGGCGCGCCGGCCAGCGGCGAGATCTTCTTCGCGTCCTACCCCGCGGCCAACCAGATCAACGCGCCGCGCAACCTGGGCGACGGCATCAGGCTCCTCGCGGGCACGAACAACACGCTCAGCGGCAACCTGGTGGCCTACAACGCCGCCGAGAGCAGCACGGGCGCCGCCGGCATCAGGGTTGGGAGCGGGGCCGGCAACACCAGCGCCAACAACAACCTGCTCGAGGGCAACCGCCTCGTGCGCAACGGCGAGTCGTTGACCTGGGGCATCGTGGTGAACGGGGCCACCGGCGTGCGCCTCACCCGCAACACCACCCAGTTCAACCGGGGCCAGGGCTTCTTCTCGAGCGACCGAGGCGGCATCCTGCTCGACGGCGGCGGCAACAACGACCGCCCGGCGCCCACCCTCGCCTCGGTCGCCGCCGGCACCCCGCCCACCCTCAGCGGCAGCGCGCCCGGCTGCAGCGGCTGCACCGTCGAGGTCTTCGGGAGCACCCTGGCCTCCGAGGTTGACGAGGGGCCGGCCTTCCTGGCCTCCGGCGCCACCGCGGCCAACGGCTCGTTCAGCATCCCGCTCGCGGTCTGCCAGCGCTACCTGACGGCGACGGTCACCGACGCGGCGGGCAACACCTCCGAGTTCAGCAACCAGCTCGACGCGGGCGCCGCCTGCACGCCCCTGAGCCTCACCCTGGGCGCGGCGACCAACCCGAGCCGCAGCGTGGCCCCCGGCGAGGCCACGGTCTACACCCACACGATCAGCCACAACGCGCCCGTGTCGGCCACCTACACCGTGGTGATCACCTCGAGCCAGGGCTGGGCCACGGCGCCCGCGCTCGTCACCGTGCCGGCCGGCGGCTCGGCCCAGTTCGGCGTCACGGTGAGCGTGCCGCCCGGCACCCCGACCAACGGCTCCGTCGTCGAGACCACCGACGTGCAGGTCATCGCCGGCCTCCAGCGCTCGAACGTGGTGCGCGACACCACCACGCCCCAGGCCGTCTCGGTGATCCCGGCCACGCCGGCCGTCTCCGGCCCGCTGACCCAGGCGCGCACCGGCGCGACCGTCACCTTCACCCACATCGTCACCAACACCGGCGGCGTGGCCGGCACCTTCCTGGTCAGCCAGCCGGCCTTCACGGGCCCCGCGCCCTCCGGCTGGAGCATCGCGCCGCCCAGCCCCGCCAGCCTCACCCTCGGCCCCGGCGTGACGGGCACGCTGACCATCGTGGTCAATACGCCGACCCTGCCGACCAGCACCAGCCCCGTCGCGCTGAGCTTCCAGGTGAGCGTGCAGGGCGCCAGCCCGCCCGTGGTCGTCACCCAGACCGACACGATCACCATCCCGGTCGAGCGCGGCTTCAGCTTCGTGCCCACGTCGGGCGAGGCGGCCACCACGCCCGCCGGGTCGAGCGTCAGCTTCACCTACGCGCTGACCAACACGGGCAACGCGGGCGACAGCTTCAGCGTGACCGCCTCGCCCCCCACGCCCGCGGTCGCCCCGCCGATCGCCGTCTCGATCGCCAGCAGCCGGCCCTTGAGCAACCTGGCCCCCGGCGCCTCGGCCGCCGTGACGGTGACCTACGCCGTGCCCTCGGGCACGACCCAGGCAGGCTACAGCTCGACGATCACCGCCACGGCGACGGGCGGCGCGAGTCCGCCCGCGCCCCAGGCCCGCGACGTGACGATTGACGTCACCGGCGGCGCCGCCCTGGCGATCACCCCGGGCCTGCCCTCGGTGAACCCGGTGGTGCCGGGCCCCGGCGGGGCCGTGGTAAGCTTCACCAACACCCTGAGCAACACGGGTAACGCCGATGCGCCGGTGGCGATCGGCCCGGTCACGGGCGTGCCGGCCGGCTGGACGGCCGGCGTGATCAGCTCGACCTGCCCGGTCTCGCCCACGGTCCTCGCCGAGGGCGCCGCCTGCGCCTTCGTGGTCGAGGCCACGGTGCCCGAGGGCGCGCCGGGCGGGCCCGTGCCTCTCGGCGTCTCGGCCACGGCCTTCAACACGCCGCCCGCGCCCGACGTGACCGCTACGGCCATCAACACCGTCACTGTGCAGGTCGTGCGCGGCGTGGAGCTAGGCCCCGACGGCCTGGCCGACACGGCCGGGCCGGGGCAGCCGATCACCTTCACCCACACCCTGACCAACACCGGCAACGCGGCCGACAGCTTCGCGCTGTCCGTCGCGCAGAGCGAGCCCGGCTGGACGGTGAGCGTCTCGCCCACGGCGGTGAGCGACCTGCCCGCGGGCGCGTCGCGGGCCGTGCAGGTCACCGCCACGCCCGGCCCCGGGGTGACCGGCGGCATCAGCAACACGATCACGCTCAGCGCGACCGGCGTGGG
>DAOLDO010001017.1:0-2549 GCA_035327325.1 Chloroflexaceae bacterium
GCGGGTGCCCCTGTGGGGGCGGGGGATCCACTCAGCGCTGTTGCCCATGTGGTGGTGTGGCAAGGCGGCGCCGTATGGCTCGTGGACGACGGCGTCCACCAGCTCGCCGTTGCCGAGGCGGTAGCCGTGGCGGGCGCCGGGCAGCAGGTAGGGCGCGCCGCTCATATGCTCCATGCCGCCGGCGACGATCACCTCGGCCTGGCCTGTGGCGATGAGGGCCGCGCCGAGCATCACCGCCTTGAGGCCGCTGCCGCAGACCTTGTTGATCGTCAGGGCGCCGACGGTGGGGGGCAGGCCGCCCCTGAGCGCCGCCTGGCGCGCGGGGGCCTGGCCGAGCCCGGCCGAGACCACGTTGCCCATGATGCACTCGGCGACGCTGGCCGGGTCAACGCCGGCCCGCTCGACGGCGGCGCGCACGGCGGCGGCCCCGAGGTCGATGGCGGTGAGCCCCGCGTAGGCCCCGTTGAACCTGCCGATGGGCGTGCGGGCCGCCCCTACGATCACCACGTCTTCCATCACATCCTCCTCGCCGGCGCTGCCGCTCACTGGGGCCATTATACACGGGGCCGCCCGGCCCCACCGGGGCACAACTTGATTCTTCCAGTTGCGAACTTTTTACGGCGCTGTGCCCCCCTGGTGCTATAGTGGGCAGAGGGCCGGCGTGGCCGCCCCGAAGCATTCCCAAATGGCCTACGAGGAGGTAGCCATGTTCGTCGGCGAACGGATGAACCGCCCGGTGATCAGCGTCAGTCCTGAGACACCGGTCAACGATGCCCTGCACCTGATGCGCAGCGAGCATATTCGCCGGGCCCCTGTGGTGTCCCACGGCAAGCTGGTGGGCATCGTCTCGATGAAGGACCTGCTGAACGCCTCGCCGTCGAACGCGACAACCCTGAGCGTGTGGGAGCTGAACTACCTGCTGAGCAAGCTGACGGTCGAGCGGACCATGACCCGCGAGGTCTTCACGGTGGCCGAAGACACCCCGATCGAGGAGGCCGCGCGGCTGATGGCCGACAAGCGGGTCGGCGGCCTGCCCGTGGTGCGCGGGGGCGAGGTGGTCGGCATGATCACCGAGACCGACCTGTTCAAGATCTTCCTCGAGCTGATGGGCGCCCGCGACGCGGGGATCCGCTGCGAGGTGCGCATGCGCGACGAGCCGGGCCAGCTGGCCAGCCTGACCGGGGCCCTGGCGGGCGCCGGCGGCAATATCATCGCCCTCGGCACCTTCGCCGGCGAGTCGCCGGGCCACAGCATCGTCACCTTCAAGGTCTCGGGCCTGACCCCGGACGAGGTGCGGGCCCTGATCACGCCCGTGGTCGAGAGCGTGACCGACGTCAGAGTGACCCACCCGTAGCCGAGGGCGTCCCAAATAGGGTACTATGCGTAGCGGAGGGGGGCAACCCTCTCCGCTACGCATGCACGGTTGAGCGGAGTACGCCCTATGTCCCTGCGCCGCCGTGGCCACGCCCGCAGAGGCGACCGCTACACGCGGCGGCTGCTGCGCTCGCTGATCGCGCTGTACCAGCTCCTGCGGACGCCCCAGCCGCTGGACGACCTGCTCCAGGCGATCCTGAGCACGGCCCTGAGCTGCGTGCCCGGCGCGCAGCGCGGCAGCCTGATGGTGCTCGAGGGCGACCGGCTCGTCTACCGGGCCGCCCAGGGGTACGACCTGGAGGCCCTGCGCCAGGTGAGCTTCCCGGTGGACATGGTGGGGCCCCAGTTCGCCTCGTCGCGGGTGACGCAGATGGACGACTTCGTCTCGTGGGACGAGGCCCACCTGGACGCCGAGGCGATCGCCATCCTGCGCGAGCACGGCCACATCGCGCAGATCCGGCGCTCGCTGCTGAGCAGCATCTATGTCGGGGGGCGCTTCTACGGCTCGGTGGTGCTCGACAACCTGCGCAGCCACAAGCCCTACCCGCCCGAGGCCGAGACGGTGGCCCAGCTCTTCGCCGAGCAGGCGGGGACGCTGATCGAGCAGGCCCTGCTGATCGAGCAGCTGCGGCAAACCAGCACAATGCTGATCGAGGCCGAGAAGCTGGCCTCGCTGGGGCGCTACATCGCCAGCATCGCCCACGAGATCAACAACCCGCTCACGGCGGTGCTCGGCTACGCCGACTTTCTGGCCGCCGGCGAGCTGGGCGACGAGCCCAGGGCGATGTTGGCCCAGCTGCGCCTCGGCGCCGAGCGGGTGCGCTCGATCGTGCGCAACCTGCAGCTCTTCGCCCGCCAGCAGCGGCAGGGCGCGGCCCAGGTGAGCCTGAACCTGCTGGTCGAGCAGACCCTGACCCTGAAGGGGGGCGACCTGGGCCGGGACCAGATCGAGGTGCGCCTGAGCCTCGACCCCGACCTGCCCTTCAGCTGGGGCGACGGGGGCCAGCTGAGCCAGGTGCTGCTCAACCTGATCGTCAACGCCCAGCACGCCCTCAGGCAGGTGGAGCCGCCGCGCGTGATCGAGGTGCGCACGGCCCTGGCGGCCGCCGAGGGCGGCCCGGCCCTCACCCTGGTGGTGGCCGACAACGGCCCCGGCGTCGCCCCCGCCATCGCCG
>DAOLDO010001018.1:0-2549 GCA_035327325.1 Chloroflexaceae bacterium
CCTGGGCGCCGCCCCGCACCACCGGCCCCGCCGGCGCGTCGGCCAGGCGCGCCGCCACGTAGCGCTGGTAGATCGGGCTGGCCCGGTACTTCAGCTCCCACAGCTCGGCCAGGCCGGGCTGGCTCTTGGCCCCCTGGTTGGCCTGCGCCCACGCCTCGTGCTCGGCCCTGAGGTCGCGCTGCACCACCGGGCTCGCGGCGTCGCCCGGGCCCTCGAGCTTGGTGTAGATGTCGGCGAAGTCGCCGCTGGTCACGTTGAAGAAGCCCAGGGCCTCGGCCGGCGGCCCGAAGTAGACCAGGCGCCCGGCGGCCATGAAGGCCACGTGGTCGCACACGGTGATATTGGCGGTGGCGTGGGTCACCAGGACCACCGTGCGCCCGCTGTCGGCCAGGCGGCGCAGGGTGTACATCATCTTCTTCTCGAGGCCGGGGTCGAGGCCGCTGGTGGGCTCGTCGAGGAAGAACAGGCTCGGATCGGCCAGCAGCTCGGCGCCGATGCTAACCCGCTTGCGCTGGCCGCCCGAAAGGGTCTCGACCAGCTTGTCGCGGTGGGGCGCCATCTCGACGTCCTCGAGCACGCGGCCGACCCGCCCCTCGATCTCGCCCGCCGCGGTGTCGGCGGGCAGGCGCAGGCGGGCCGCGTAGCCGAGGGCGCGCTCGACCGGCAGCGTGCGGTGCAGGATGTCGTCCTGCGGCACGTAGCCGAGCACGTTGCGGTAGTTCTCGAAGTTGCGGTAGAAGTCGTCGCCGTTGACCAGCACCTGGCCGCCGGTGGCGGGGGCGTAGCCGCAGAGCGCCTTCATCAGGGTGCTCTTGCCGGTGCCCGAGCCGCCCACCAGGGCCACGAACTCGCGCGGGGCGATGCTCAGCGAGACGTCGTTGAGGATGACCCGGCTCTGGCCGCCGCGCCCGACCCTGCGGGTGAGGCCGCGGGCGTCCACCCGCATGGCGCCGCGCTGGTCGTACTCGTCGAGGCTGCCGACATTGTAGACCAGCTTGAAGGCGCCGATCTGGATCACGTCGCCGGGGCGCAGCTGGTGGGCGCCGCTCACCCGCTGGCCGTTGACGAAGGTGCCGTTGGTCGAGCCGGCGTCGCGCAGGGTCGCGCCGCCCGCCGCCTGGTCGATCTGGGCGTGGAAGCGCGAGACCTGGGGGTTGTCGAGCACCACGTCGCAGCCGGCGCGGCCGATCGTGATCTGGGGGTCGTTGGGGTCGAGCCTGTAGCTGTGGGCGACCTGGCCGGCCCGGGGCTGGCGGGCGACGGCGGGGTTGCTGTAGGTCAGGGTGACGAAGCTGCCGGTGGCCGGGTCGCCAATGCGGATCACATCGCCGTCGGCCAGGTCGTGGGCCTGGACGCGGCGACCCTCGTAGAGCAGGCCGTTGGTCGAGCCGACATCTACGATGCGGTGGGCCGGGCCGCTGGCCTCGACCCTGGCGTGGCGCCCGCTGACGTAGCGCGAGGCGAGCACGAGGTCATTGTCGGGGGCGCGGCCGACGCTCAGGGGCGCGGGCCCCAGGGGGAGGTCGCGGCTCTGGCCCTCCTCCTGCACCTGGAGGCGGGCGCCGAGGCCGACCGTGGGCGGCGGCGCGGGCGGGGCCGGGGGCTGCTCTTGGCCGCAGGTCGGGCAGAAGCGGGCGTCGGGGCGGGCCAGGGGGGCCTGGCAGTGGGCGCAGCGGGCTGGGGTGGACACCGCGCGGGGCTCCTTGAACTGTGAGGGGCGAGGGCGCGGGCCGCCGGCCCGGCCGGCGGGGCGGCGAGGGCCGTGCGGGCGTGCGCTATGCTATAATCTGGCGGGCACAGTATAGCACCTCAAGCGTACAGCGCGCCTTCCGTGGCGCATCCCTGGCCCGCCCCGCAACGTCGTACCCGTGTCTGTCGCGACCAATTGGGTGAGTCTGCGCACCCCTCGAGGTGTTCTCTTGGCCGACCAGGTCACCCGGGCCTGCACAACCTGCGGCGCGCCCCTCGCGGCCGGCGCCCGTTTCTGCACCCGCTGCGGCGCGCCCGTGGTCTACGAGCCAGAGGAGGTGGCCCTGGCGGGCGGGCGGCGCCTACACCTCTCGTCCGACACCCTGAGCCTGCGCGAGCTGCTGGCCGTGGTCGAGTCGGGCGTCTTCTACTGGCGGCAGCGCCTCGAGAGCGCCGAGGGCGTGGCCCGCGAGCACGCCGCCGCGGCGATCAAGGAGCTGTCGCAGATCCTCGACAGCCTGGCCACTCAGATCGCCCAGGGCCGCGAGACCGTGCGCGTGACCGGACGGCTGCCCGCCCTGCGCCAGGCCGCCCTGGCCTGCGGAGTGTGCGGCCGCGGCAACCGCGAGGGGGCGAAGTACTGCGTGGCCTGCGGCGCGCCTCTGCGCCCCGGCGTCCGCCCCTCCACCCGTCTACCCCCACCGCTCACTATGACCATCGCCACCCGCACCGACGTCGGCATGGCCCGGCGGCTGAACGAGGACACGGTCTACGCCGGCGAGTTCACCACGGCCGACGGGGCTCTCGGCACCCTGCTGCTCGTCGCCGACGGCATGGGCGGCCACCAGGCCGGCGACGTG
>DAOLDO010001019.1:0-2541 GCA_035327325.1 Chloroflexaceae bacterium
GGGGCGGGCGAGGGGGGTGCCGCCGGGGCGGGGCGACCACGTGGGGGAGCCGCCCATACGTGGCTGGGGCGGGCGGCCCTCCCCGCGCCCTACCCGGGGGCGGGGTGGCGGGCGCAGGGGCGGGGCGATCACGTGGGGGCGCCCGTACGTATCTTTGGCGGGCGGCCCTCCCTGCGCCCACCCGCTAGCCGGCGCGCGGCAGGGTCAGGGTGAAGGTGCTGCCCTGGCCGGGGCCGGCGCTGGCGGCGGTGAGGTCGCCGCCCATGGCCCAGGCCAGGTGCCGGGCGATGGTCAGCCCGATGCCGCTGCCGCCGCTGGCCCGCGAGCGCGAGCGGTCCACCCGGTAGAAGCGCTCGAAGATCAGGGGCAGGTCCTCGGCGGTGATGCCGATGCCCGTGTCGCTCACCTCCACGCGGGCCAGGGCGCCCGTGGCGGCGAGGCTCACGGTGACGCAGCCGCCCTCGGGCGTGTAGCGCACGGCGTTGCCCACCAGGTTGAGCAGGATCTGGGCGACCCGGTCGGGGTCGGCGTGGGCGACGAGCGGCCCGGCGCCCGGCGCGAGCGTGACCTCCAGGCAGCTCGCGGTGGACTGGGCGCGCAGCTGGGCGACCACCCGCTGGGCCACGGCGGCCAGGTTGACGTCGGCCAGGTGCAGGCTGACCTGGCCCGCCTCGACGTGCGAGAGGGTCTGCAGGTCGTCCACCAGGCGGCGCAGCCGGCGCACCTCGTGCTGCATCTCGCCGAGGGTGCCCGGCTCGGGGTCGAAGACCCCATCTATCAGGCCCTCCAGGTAACCCTCGACTCCCGCGATCGGGGTGCGCAGCTCGTGGGCCACGTTGCCGATCAGGGCCACGCGCTGCTGCTCGACCTGCTCGAGGTTGGCGGCCATCTGGTTGAAGCTGTGGGCGACCGTGGCCAGCTCGTCGCTGGCCGGCACGGCCACGCGCTCGTCGTAGCGCCCCGCGGCGATGCGCCTGCTGCTCTGGGCGAGATCGCCGAGGGGCCGCAGGATCTGGCGCAGAAGCAGGAGGCTGGTGGCCAGGCCGACCACCGCCGCCGCGCCGCCGGCCACCAGCAGCGAGCGGCCCACGGCCTCGCGGAAGCTGGCCAGGAGCTCGGCCTCGACCGCCGCCGCGTCGGCGCCCGGAAGCCGGGCCAGCTGGGCGTGGAGGTCGGCGGCGAAGATGCGGCTCCCCAGGCGGTCGGCCGCGACGGCGAGCACGACCACGCCGACGAGCACGACCAGGAGCTGGGCGAGGATCAGCCGCCAGCGCAGCTGGGCCAGGCGCCTCACGACCGCTCGTCCGCGAAGCGGTAGCCGACCCCGCGCACGGTGGCGATCAGGCCGAGGCCCGTGGCGGCCTCGAGCTTGCGGCGCACCTGGCCGACGTAGACGTCAACGACCCGGTCGGTGCCGTAGAAGTCGGCGCCCCAGACCAGGTCGATCAGCTGCTCGCGGCTCAGGGCCCGGTTGGGGTGGCGGGCCAGGGCCAGCAGCACATCGAACTCGGTCGGGCTCAGCTCGAGGGGGCGGCCGCCGGCCTCGGCCGTGCGGGCCTCGGGGTCTACGGCGATGTGCCTGAAGCGGATCACGCTGTCGCGGGGGGTGGGGCCGCGGCGGCGGCGCAGGATGGCCTCGACGCGGGCGACCAGCTCGCGCGGGCTGAAGGGCTTGGTCAGGTAGTCGTCGGCGCCGATGCGCAGGCCGGCCACCCGGTCGGCCTCCTCGGCCCTGGCGGTGAGCATGAGGATGAAGACGTCGGAGCGCTCGCGCAGGCGCGCGGCGACCTCCATGCCGTCCATGCCCGGCAGGTTCAGGTCGAGCACGACCAGGTCGGGCGGGGCGGCCGCGGCGCTGGCGAGGGCCGCGTCGCCGCTCGCGACGCAGACCACCTGGAAGCCGGCCTGCTCGAGGTAGGCCCTGGCGATCTTCCTGATGCTGGCCTCGTCGTCCACGACGAGGATGGTGCCGCCTGTGCTCATAGCTCTATTGTACGCGAGGCGTCAGCCCGGCGCCACGCAGCCCAGGGCGCGCATCGCCGCGTGGGTGGTGAGGTGGATGTGCTCGGGGCCGAGGCGCTCGGCGAAGTGGGCGCGCCTGAGCCCGTCCATCACCGGGCCCTTGATCTCGGCCAGGTGCAGCTGCACCCCGCCGTCGCGCAGCTCCTGCACGAGGGCCTCGAGGGTGTGCAGGGCGCTCGAGTCGATGAAGTTGATCGCCGAGCCGATCAGCACCAGGTGCTTGAGCTCGGGGCGCTCGGCCACGATGCGCAGCAGGGCCTCCTCGAGGTAGCGCGTGTTGGCGAAGTAGAGGCTCTCGTCCACGCGCACGGCCGCCACCTGGGGCCAGGTCGTCACCTCGTAGCGCAGCACGTTGCGGTAGACCTCGCTCTCGCCCAGGCGACCGACCACGGCGATGTGGGGGCGGCTGGTGCGCCAGAGGTAGAGCAGCAGCGAGGCGCCGACGCCGACGAAGATGCCGGTCTCGATGCCAAGCAGCAGCACGGCGGCGAAGGTAGCGCCCCATGTGAGGGCGTCGCC
>DAOLDO010001020.1:0-2534 GCA_035327325.1 Chloroflexaceae bacterium
CCATGGCCAAGCAGGCCGAGGCCGAGCGCGAGAAGCGCGCCAAGCTGATCCACGCCGAGGGCGAGCTCCAGGCCAGCCGGGCCCTCGCCGAGGCCGCCGAGATCATCGCCCGCGAGCCCGTCACCCTCCAGCTGCGCTACCTCCAGACCCTGACTGAGATCGCCGTGGAGAAGAACAGTACGATCATCTTCCCCCTGCCGGTCGATACGATCAGGCCCTTTGTTGACGCGGCCAACCGTGGCATGGCCAACGGCGCCGCCGCGCCCCAGCCTCGCCCGGCCGCCCCCACCCAGCGCCTCGACTAGGCGCGCCGCCCGCAGGATCGCGAAGGGGCGTACCGCCTTGGTACGCCCCTTGCCACATGCTTCGCGCGCCGCCGCGGGCTACGGGCCGTTCACCTCGCGGGCGCTGATCTGCGGCAGGAGACCGCGCACTGTTTCGACCAGGTCGTCCATAAAGAAGGGCTTGGTCAGGTACGCGTCAATGTCCAGGGCGCGGGACTCCTTGCGCAGGGCGTCCGAGTCGTAGGCCGTGACGAGGACGATGGGCGCCTGGGCGCCCCGCTGCCTCAGCAGCTCGACCAGCTTCAGGCCCGTCATGCCGCGCAGGTTGTAGTCAGTCAGCAGCAGGTCGAACGGCTGCTGGTCCCACAGCTCCAGGCCCTCTTCCGCGCTGAGGGCGGTCACAAACTCGTACGGGACGCCCAGCTCGGGCAGGGCCAGCTCGATGATCCGGCCGATATGGTTGTCGTCCTCGACGAGGAGGATGCGCAGGCGCTGCTGAGCTGTCATAGCCGTCTCCGCTTTTTTCGTGGATGACTATAGTACCATGTGGCCCAACGCGCGGCAAGTAAAAAGATAGTTACCTGTAGGGTAATTCTCTTGCTTTGACAGGCTATAAAGCCGAATTTATAATGATCGAGAGTACTACAAAGCGTTCATCTGCCCTGATAGGAACCCCTCGTATGCCTCCTGTGAGCACACGACTCCGTCTCGTCGTGGCCGCCCTCTTCGCCTTCTACCTCTTCCTCTACCCCGGCTCGATCACCCTGGTCGCCCTGGACCGCGTGCCCGTCTGGGGCACCTGGATGGGCGGGGCCCTGCTCATCCTCCAGGGCACCCTGGCCGGCCTCTGGCTGACGGTGAACTTCGGCCGGCGCGGCGCTGTGGCCGCGGCCTGGGTGCTCTTCCTCTCTTGGCTGGTCGAGCACGTCGGCGCCACCACCGGCTTCCCCTTCGGCGCCTACAGCTACACCGACGTGCTGCAGCCCCAGGTCCTCGGCGTGGTGCCCCTGGCCATCCCCTTCGCCTGGCTGCTGATCGTGACCGCCGCCGTCGGCACCGGCGAGCTGGTGCTGGGCCGCGACGGGGCCACGGCCCACGCCGAGCGCCGGGTCAGCGCGACCAAGGTGCTCACGGCCGCGTCGTTCGCCCTGCTGCTCGACGTGACGATTGAGCCCTTCGCGGTCCACATCAACCACTACTGGGTCTGGAGCGAGAACGCCGCGGGCGGCTACTACGGCATCCCCGCCACGAACTTCGCGGCCTGGTTCGTCACCAGCCTGCTGCTGAGCTGGGTGGTGCTGCGCTATCGGGCCCGCGCCTCGGCCGCCCGCCCCAGCGACCGGGGGCGGCCCTTCTGGCCGTGGCTGCCTGTCACCCTCTACCTGACTAACCTGACCATGTTCGTCGTGGTCAACCTGGCCCGCGGCCAGGGGGCGGCGGCGGCGATCGGCGGGCTCATCCTGCTCGCCCTGGCCTGCCTCTGGTCGCTGCCGCGCCTGGCCCGCCGCCTGCGCGGCGTGGGGCAGGAGTCGGGCGCCTAGCGCCCCCGCCGCGGCAGCAGTCGCAGCAGGGCGTCGAAGCGCTGGTCTATGCCGGCGCGCCCCCGCAGCAGGGGCCTGTAGGCCCCCAGCCGGCCCTCCACAACGTCGTCGCGCAGGGCGTCGCACGCGGCCGTCAGCCGGGCCGTGACCTCGGCCAGGGTGCTCTCTACGTCCGCCGGGTCGGCGGGCCGATGGGCCGGGCCGATGCGGATAAAGGCGTGGGGCCACTGCTGGCCGAGGAACTCGTAGCGCAGGGCGACGGGGCAGAGGGTCACGGGCCCGGCCTCGGCGACGATGCGCGCGATGCCCGGGTAGGTCGCCAGGGGCCGCCGGTCCTGGGGCACAATCTTGCCCTGGGGAAAGATGAAGAGGGCCCGCGGGCGCCGGCCGCCCCGCAGTAGCCCGGCCGCGTAGCGCTGGGACCGGCGGGCGTCCTCCGGGTCGTGCCGGTTGATGCTGAACGCGCCCGACCAGGTGAAGAAGCGGTAGGCGCGCAGCTGCCGCTCCTCCATCAGCAGGTGGGCGTCGAAGCGGCCCCGCAGCACGACGCGGTGGATGACGTACATCAGGTAGCCGTCCCACCAGGAGCTGTGGTTCAGGTAGAGGACGAGCGGGCCGCCGGCCGGCTCGGGCAGGGGGCCGTGGCTCTGCAGCCAGACGCGGTGGAAGCTGCGCCAGAGCGAGCGGCGGGCGAAGAGCCAGTAGAGGG
>DAOLDO010001021.1:0-2532 GCA_035327325.1 Chloroflexaceae bacterium
TAGGGCATAGGGTATGGCGTCCTGAAGCCTCAGACATTTCGACCATGCCCGAATAGGCCGTCTGGGTTTGCCCTAGCACGAGGCGTTTGTGGAAGGAGCCCGGGGCCTGAGACAGAGCGGCTCGAACTACCACGCAGGCGTCTTCCACAAGGAACGGCAGGTGCCTGTTTCTATAGGTCGTCCTCGTCCTCGAAGCCGGCCAGAACAAGCACAGGTTCAGGCTCGATCATCGAGCGAGCAATCGGCTTGCCCATCGCCCGCTCGATCCGCTCGAGGAGTGCCTGTTCGCGAGCCGCGAAGAAGGCGTCGAAGGCGTCGGCCCTGAGCGCATCAGCGTTGATGAGATGCGAGCGGAGGATCGCCTCCATACGTGGATTGTCCACCTCTGCACTCCTCTGAAGGCGCGCCAGGTATACGCCGGGGCCATTGCCGCCGATAATCCGATTCGTCTTCGCGTCGAGCGGTGTCTTGTTGATAATGCTGTTGTAGCGGCGGCGATCAATCTTCCTCGCGGCACACCAGGCCTGGGGGAAGATATGGTGGATGTCCACCTTGTCGTCGAAGTAGATGCTCTCCTCGATGGTCTTGCCCGTTCGAAAGTCCTTGGCGCCCTCACGCAGCAGCAGGGCGCTCAGCCCCTTATAGGCGGCACTGTTGCGGGTCTGGAGGGTCAGCAGGCGAGAGGGCGCGAAGTTCGCGTCGCGGATTGTGTCGGGCTCCGGCCCGCCGTCGATCCACGCCAGCACCTCGGGGAGATCCTTGGCAAAGCGCGTCTCGATGGCGCCGCCGTACAGCTCGCCGAGGACGCCGCACCAGTACCAGCGCACCAGTTTTGCCCTGATGCCCTCGTTGTCGGCGCGCTCGCCCAGCATCGCCATGATCGCTGCGAGCGGCGTAAGCTGAGTTCGGTACGGCAGATCACGGGACTCGAAGATCTTCTGGCCAAAGAGCAGCCTGGCTGCCTTGATAAACCCAGCAGTGGCACGAGGCGCCCAGGTCTTATAGTCGTCAAGCGGCAGCTTCAGAATATCCTTGCGCTTGCAGCTCACACCTGCGATTTCCTGTTGTGGCAAGTTAGCTGCGAGGCCTGCCTGGCGGCGGGCATATGTCGCAAGGAGGGCCACTGCCTGGAGGAAGTCGTCATTCTGGATGCCGTGAAGCAGCCGGTACTCGCGCAGCTTCTTGTAGCGCTCCTTCCAGTCGTCGCGCAGGTTGAAGTCGTCGGCGGCGTATGTGGCGGTAAGCAGCTCGAACACCGTCAGAGAGACGCCGCCCGTGTTCACCTTCTCGAACACCTGGCAGACGGCCTCTTTGGGCGTCTCCTTGCGGAGGACAATGACAGGGATCTGGTACTGCTGGAAGCGCTGAATCACAGACTGATTGAGCTGGTTCCAGCGCTGGAGGCGCCCCTGCATCTGCGCCTGATCGGCCTGGAAGTAGGCCATCTGCCAGTTCGTCAGGGCAGAGAGGTCGAAGACGATGTGCAGCGGCAGCAGCTCCGCGGCGCACTCGAGGGCTGTCGTCGAGTAATCAGCGGTCACCTCACCACGGAAGTTGCGCAGCTTCCGGTCGCCCGGTACGCCGACGATTGCCTCATCGCGGTCGCCGTTGGGGCTGAGCGCCTTTTTGATGTCCAGGTAGTACCATCGCTGAATCTCGCTGCCGCGCAGGTCGCGGGTCGTGACCGGCTGGCCCAGCATCAGCGCCTGGTAGAGCGAGGTGAGCCGCTGCTGGCCGTCGAGGATGAGGCGCTCAGGCTCAGGCGGAGCCGCGTTCACGACCCCTTCCACCAGCCGGGGCTTGAATCGCACCTCGGCATTGCCCGTCTGGAGCATCATCACCGCGCCGATCGGGAAGGAGAGCGAGACGCTGGCAATGAGACTTCGGATATGCTCGTCGTCCCACACCCAGCCCCGCTGGAAGTCCGGGAGCTGCATCTTCGCGTCTTTGATGTCGCGCAGCAGATCCTGGAGCGACTCCTTGGTGCTGTCGAAGGTGGTGATTGCTTCCATGTGCTGATATCGCTCCTCTGATTGTGATTGATGCTTGACAGGCTAGACCAGGCAAACAAGACGCGAGCCGAACGCCAATGCAGTGCTCACCTCCGCCACACGTACCGCGTCCCCCGCCTCTGCCCCACGACCGCCGCGACCCCCTCGTCCACCAGGCGCTGGAGCAGCCGCCGCGCCGCCTCGCCGTCCACGCCGAGGGCCGCCTGGACCTCGCCGTTGCTCAGGGAGCCCCGCTGCGCCAGCAGGGCCTTGAGCTGGATGTAAGCCTTGTCACCACCGTTGCTAGTGATCGCTGGTTTGGCCGCCGGCGCCTCGCCAAAGTCGATGCGGAGCTGCGGCGTCGCCGCGCTCTCGGCCTTTGCCGGCGCCTTCGCGGCCGGCTTCGCTGCGCCGGCGCCCTTCGCGGCCTTCTTCGCGCCCTTATCGTGCAGCCCGGCCTCGACCTCCTCGGCGTAGCGCTCGTGGTTCAGCCGCAGCAGCCGGTCCAGCACCTCGCGCCGCGCCGCCTCGCTGATCGTGT
>DAOLDO010001022.1:0-2531 GCA_035327325.1 Chloroflexaceae bacterium
AGCAGGGGCGGGGGCCAGCCCCCACGAGGCCAGCGGCGGAGCCGCCGTGCTATAATTCCCCCGGCAATCCTGCCGACGACGAAAGGAGCGCCCCTTGAGCGCAAAGCAGTGGAGCAGCCCCCCGGCGATGCAGATCGACACCTCCAAGAACTATAAGGTCACCATGGAGACCACCGCCGGCACGATCGAGCTCGAGCTCTACCCCGAGCACGCCCCCGCCACCGTCAACAACTTCGTCTTCCTCGCCAACGAGGGCTTCTACGACGGCGTCGTCTTCCACCGCGTGATCTCGAACTTCGTCATCCAGGGCGGCGACCCCACCGGCACCGGCACAGGCGGCCCTGGCTACCGCTTCAAGGACGAGACCTACGGCAACCCGCTCAAGCACGAGCGCGGCGCGATCTCGATGGCCAACGCCGGCCCCAACACCAACGGCAGCCAGTTCTTCATCGCCCACTCGGCCCAGCCCCACCTCGACGGCAAGCACACCGTTTTCGGCAAGGTCACCGGCGGCCTCGAGGTCGTAGACAAGGTGCGCCAGGGCGACAAGATGGTCAAGGTCACCGCCGCGCCCGTCTAGCCGCCGCCAGCCCTTCTCTCGGAGCGGAGGCGCCACACGGCGCCTCCGCCGATTCTTGCCGGGGAAATTCCCCCCGCCTTTTCAGATCAGGCCGGGAAAAATTATGGTAGTATGGTCTGGAATTTATTCCTGAAGCGCATAGGTGGCTCGTGCGAGCGGCCCGTGGCGGTGTCGGGCGGGGCCTTCCCCGAGAGAGCCTGCTGCCCTAGCTCGCCGCGCGGCCCCGCGCGCTCCCCAAGGAGGCCCCGGCTCGAGGACGACGCTGTCTTGCCGAGTCGACGGGGGACCGGCCGCGCCAGTCCCCTGCCAGCCGCGTTGACGGACTCCATCGCCCCGCGGTGGAGGCGTGGCTGTCTGCCCAGCGGCCCCCGACGCCGCCGGGGCGGTTGATCTTCCGCCAGCACATCGAAGACGATGTGAAAGGAGTGGCCCCCGTGTTCAGACCATTCGTCCGCTACAGCGCCCTGGTGGCCCTGGTCCTCGGCCTGCTCGCCGCCGTGCCCGCCGCCCAGGCCGGGCCCGCCGCCTGCGACAGCCGCGTCAACAACACCCACGCCAAGCTGCTCGAGTGTGTGACCCTCGAGGGCGTGCGCGAGCACCAGGCCGCCTTCCAGGCCATCGCCGACGCCAACGGCGGGACGCGCGTCTCAGGCTTGCCCGGCTACGACGAGTCGGTGGACTACGCGGTGGACGTGTTTAAGGCCGCGGGCTACAAGGTGACCGTGCAGCCCTTCGAGTTCCAGACCTTCATCACGCTCGGGCCGACCGTCCTCGAGCAGGTGTCGCCGCCCCCCGCCGGGCCGATCGAGAATGTTATCTTCTCCTACTCCGGCAGCGGCAACGTGACGGCCTCTGTGACGGCCCTGCCCGCGCCGCCGACCGACGCGACCCCCGGCTGCGAGGCGAGCGACTTCGCCGGCTTCCCCGCGGGCAACATCGCCCTGATCAGCCGCGGCGCCTGCACCTTCGGGATCAAGGCGACCAACGCCTACAACGCCGGCGCGGCGGGCGTGGTGATCTACAACAATGCGCCGGGCGCGATCAACGGCACCCTCGGCAACGACTTCACGCTCAATATCCCCGTCACTTCCGTGACCCAGGCCGTGGGCCAGCAGCTCGCCGCCACGCCGAACCTGGTGCTGCGCCTGCAGGCCTCGACCTTCCGCGGCATCGCCACCACCTACAACGTCCTGGCCGAGACCAAGAGCGGCGACCCGAACAATGTCGTGATGGTCGGCGCGCACCTCGACTCGGTCAACGCCGGGCCCGGCATCAACGACAATGGCTCGGGCAGCGCGGCGATCCTCGAGGTGGCCCAGCAGATGGCCAAGGTCAAGCCTCGCAACAAGGTGCGCTTCGCCCTCTGGGGCGCCGAGGAGTCCGGCCTGGTCGGCTCGATCTACTACGTCAACAATCTGTCGCAGGCCGAGCGCGATAAGATCACGCTCTACCTGAACTTCGACATGGTCGGCTCGCCCAACCACGTCTTCTTCATCTACGACGGCGACGACTCCGACGGCGTCGGCGCCGGCCCCGGCCCCGCCGGCTCGGCCGAGATCGAGAAGGTGTTCGAGGCGTTCTTCAACAGCGTGGGCGAGCCCTTCAAGGGCACCGACTTCTCCGGCCGCTCGGACTACGGCCCCTTCATCGCCAACGGCATCCCCTCCGGCGGCCTCTTCACCGGCGCCGAGGGCATCAAGACCGTCGAGGAGGCCGCGATCTGGGGCGGCACCGCCGGCATCGCCTACGACCCCTGCTACCACCAGGCCTGCGACACCTACGACAACAACAACGACCACGCCCTCGACGTCAACTCCGACGCTATCGCCTTCGCCACGCTCCAGTACGCGATGAGCACCAACGACATCAACGGGGCGCGCGGCAAGGGCAACTTCCCGACCCCGGGCGGCTCGGGCGGCCCCAGCGGCGGCAACAACGCCGATGCCGGCGG
>DAOLDO010001023.1:0-2527 GCA_035327325.1 Chloroflexaceae bacterium
CCTTAGCCGCCTTAGCCGCCTTAGCCGCCTTAGCCGCCTTAGCCGCCTTAGCCGCTTGGCAGCTCGCTGTAGTGTCGATACGAAGTGGTGCCGGGAGCAAGGAACACGGGAGAAAGACGATGACGCTCGTAGCCGCCTTGCTGGTTTCCTCACTTGCTGTTTCTCCGATTCAGCTTTGCTCCGCGGACGGAGGGGGCGGCTGCTGGAGAGCGGCAGCCCCGGTGATTGCTTGCGGCGACTGCGCCGACGTCAACAACTGCTCCCCGTGCGTCGCGACCAGTCCTTCCGGGTGTAGTGCATCCATCTGGCAGTTGTGCGTTCGAAACACGCCGATCACGCCGGCCGAAACAGGGAACTACGTCACCGTGGTCGAGGTCCCGTGCTTTCTTCATTACAAGTGCCTGCCTCCGCCGTCATGCACGGGAAGTCAAGCATGCACGGCCAGTAGCGTCGTAGACTCTGTTGCCGACGAAACAACGGTAGTTACTCTGATCCTCGGTTCCTGTCCGTAGCCGGGCTGTCCGCCATCGGAGCGAGGCATGTGGGCTTGCGTGTTGTGCGGGATCGTGCTGCCCGGCTCAGTGCACGGGGGACCGCCATCCGGCGAATTGCCAGCGGCCTTACAGGCGCTCCTCGCCGATCGACTCAGCATCGCAAGCGGCGAAATCGAGCTGACGTGGTCGAGCTCGACCTGGCCCCAGGCACGCCATTACACCTCTCGTCTCAGTGACGCCGGCGATCAACTCCTCGTTTGGCACGCCGATGAAGAAGGGGTGCTCAATCGCGACGCCGAGGGGCGCCCGCGGGTGCGCACCATCATGGACATCGGCCCGGTTTACTCTCTGACCCATGACGGGATCTCATGGATCGTGCACGACGGCTCGCCCACGGGAGATGCCCGCAGGCAGTCGGGTCCGAGCGCCGGCGTGCCAGACATGCGCTCGCTGGGCCTGACGGCGGCCATACCCTGGTATGCTCCAGACATCGTGGTACCCACAACGGACGCACAAGGCGGCCGGCGGAAGTTCACGACGGAGGAAGCGGCCGACGTCACCATCGTGAGGGCGAGCAGCGGCGACGAGCGCACGATCTGGGTGATCGACCGGAAGACGGGGATGCCGATTTCCGTGAAGTGCGAATACCAGGGCAAGCTGCTGACCGAGGCGCGCATGACGGTCGGCGAGGTCGGTGGTCGCTGGTTTCCGAGAAAGATCGAGTATTTCCGCTCGGACTACAAGAACGGCCAGGCGCCCGCCGACGTCATCACCATACTCAGCGGGCGCTTCGACAGTCCCGACCTTCCGCACGACATCACGCCCGCCGATATCGGCGTCGACGCGGGATTCAATGTCACCCAGTACGATGAATCCATGCAGCACCTGGGTCTTTTCAGGTGGGATGGACAGAAGATCGTATCGCTGGATGAGTTCAACGCCCGCGAGCGCCGCGGCGAGGTCACGCTGGGTGCACAGTTCCTGGAAAAGGTGGCGCGCGCCCAGGCCATGAGCGGGCGGCTGACGACCACGGCGCCGCTGACATGGCCGGCAGAATCGACACGGGTTCAACGCCTTGCCGCGCCGAGCAGCGAATGGGAGGGGGAGTGGGACCGCTACGTGCGCGAGTTCTGCGAGCATTACAAGCTCGGAAACGAACAGCGGCAACAGGCCCAGCGCCTGCTGGACGAGTGCAAGTCGCGCGCCACGGAGTACGTGCGCCGCAAGCGGCAGGCTTTCGAGGCCTTTGATCGCCTGCGCGCCAACTTCGTGAAGCTGAGT
This sequence comes from Chloroflexaceae bacterium, assembly GCA_035327325.1. Taxonomy (GTDB): domain Bacteria; phylum Chloroflexota; class Chloroflexia; order Chloroflexales; family Chloroflexaceae; genus CAIWXH01. The sequence goes on from DAOLDO010001023.1 coordinate 1,776, forward strand.
TCTGAAGAGCAGAATGCGCGGCGTGCCGCCCTGACCGCGCAGCGCGCCTTCCTGCTGGCGCCCATCAACGCCGTCTTCGAGGAGCGTTTGAAGCCTGCCCTGGAAAAGCTCCCCACACGGGCGCAGCGCCAGGCTGCCGTCGATTCCAAGTCAGAACGCCGTCCGGCTCCACTCCCCCGGAGGTAGCCGAGGACATGATCCCGGCAGCGTTTCGAACATCGCGCCGGCCTCAATGCGGCTCGTCGGGCGGGCGCGGCGCCGCCGCGCCTTGGTTGGCGGCCTCCATGATGCCCGGGCCGCCGCCGGTGGTGTTGGCAAGACCGCGCTGGGCGAGTTTGCCCGCCAGCTCGACCGCCTGCTGGTAGAAGTGGTCGTCCGGGCGCGTGCGCGACGAACCGAAGACCGAAACCGCGGGCGCGACCGCCGCCATCACCTCGAAGCCATCGACGAACTCGGCCAGGATGCGGAGCAGCCGCCAGGTGTCGGCGCCCGTATCCTGGCAGATGTGGTTGCTGCCCGCCATTCGCGGCCTCCCGCGTGGTGACAGCGGCGCCGCCAGCGCCGCTGGCGCCCGGCATCATGGCTGCTCGGCCGCGGCCGGGGTGATGCGCGCCGCAGGGCACCAGCCCTATTGGCAGTCCGTTCGTCGCCGCCGAGACTGATTCGGACGGGTCGCCAATTCGCCAATCACGGCGGGGGTGACGCCAGCCCCCCCCACGCGGAGCAATCCCCCCCTTCGGTTCCCCCCCCCC
>DAOLDO010001024.1:0-1087 GCA_035327325.1 Chloroflexaceae bacterium
CGAGCCGCCTGCCTCCGGCCAGGACGCTGCGCTGCCCCTCCCTGACGCCCGGCTCACCCTGGTGCTGCCGCTCTTGTATCGAGCCGCCTCAATCTGGCACGCTTCTTGTGGAATGCGCTACTTGTCACGATTGCAGCGACAAATACACGTACACAGGAGAGCCCGAATGGCCGAGCAGCAGACGCCCGAGATCAAGAAGGTCGCCGAACTCATGCGGGCGCTGGACTTTTGCATGTTCACGACCGTCACCGCCGATGGGGGGATGTACGCTCGACCGATGTCGAACAACCGCGAGGTCGAGTTTGACGGCGACATCTGGTTCTTCAGTGGCGCAGACACGCGCAAGGTCGACGAGATCTCGCGTGAACCGCGGGTGCATCTGAGCTACGCCGATCCGCAGCGGTTCTGCTTCATCTCCGTGGAGGGCGTCACGGAAGTGGTCACCGACGTCGACAAAAAGCGCGAGCTGTGGCTGAAGGAGCTTGAGCGCTGGTTCCCGAACGGGCCGGAGGACGAGAACGTGGTGCTGCTGAAGGTGCGGCCCAGTGTGATCGCCTACTGGACCGGCGATGGAGACGGCCAGGTGACGATGGAGTAGGCAAGGCTCGTCGGGCCAGGGGTAGCACAGAGCTGCCGGGCGGGTTCTCCGCCCGGCAGTTGCTATGTTGGGCTTCTAGAAACCGTCATCGGCTGGCCGGGGCCGATTGCGCGGCTCGTCCCAGTTGAAGGCCGCCTCCGCCGCGTTGAAGCGGGCGGCGCCGATCGCCTCGGCAACGCGGCCGGCGGCGATGAGGTCGCGGACCTCGTCGTCGCCGCCGGCGGCGAGCAGGGCGGCAAGCTCGTCGGCGCTCAGGCTGATGCCGGGCTCAGCCAGGGCGCGGTCGATGGCGGCGCGATCGGCGTCGGAGAGCGGCTCGTCGTCGGGGGTGGGGGCGGTGCGGCTGGTGAGCATTGTAGTTCTCCTTGTCCTGCGGCGGTCCGTCGGTTCGTGGCCCCCAAGCGCCGCCTCCCGCGACCCGGCGGCAAGGAAGAAGGCGCACCAGTCTTGTTCGGGCGGGGACCCGAAAGACGGTGCGCCCCTTGCGCC
>DAOLDO010001024.1:1187-2525 GCA_035327325.1 Chloroflexaceae bacterium
GGAAGGACGCGTAGCAGTGGGAGCGGACGACGAGCAGACCGAGGCGGATGTTGCTACGTCTCGGCGGCGTAGCGGCCAAGGGCAACGAGCCTGGCGCGCTCAGCGACCAGGTCGAGCCGGTTGACCCGCAGCAGCCGCACAGTCACGCGCCCGGTGGCAGTTCGTGGCTCGATCACCCCGGTGTCGGCCAGCTGGAAGTGCTCGGCCCAGCGCTCGCGGCGGGGGTGGAAGAGCGCCACGATGTCGCCGGTCTCCGGGTCGAGCGAGCAGATGTCACTGCCTTTGTTCCGGTTGCAGTCGGCACAGGCCAGGCACAGGTTGCCCTCCGCGGTCGGCCCATCGTGCTTTTCGGCGTAGATGTGGTCGACCTCGTGGGTGAAGAAGGCATCATCCTCGTGGAGCCGGCAGTACTCGCAGCGGCCGCCGGCGCGCTGGGCAACCAGGCGGCGCAGGGCCTCGGGGATGTACGTCATGACCCGGCAGCCAGCTTCTCACGGGCGCGGATTTTGAGACGACGCACAAAGTGCTCGAGCTGCAGGTAGCCTTCCAGCTCGGCGCGCTCGGCGTCGTTGAGGCTCCCGTTGCGGTTGCCGTCGAGCAGATAGCGCAGCCGCTCCTGCGCGGCGGGCGATGGCCGCAGCGCGACGACAGCCTCCGGGGTGGGCGCCGAAAGCAGGAAGTCGAGGACTTCATCGGTCGGTGTCGGCGCTGGTTGAACGACGGCCATGGTTTCCTCCAATCGCTGACACAGTACGCCCTCAGTGTACACCCTTTTGAGCCATTTGCTGTGTCACACGCCTCGTGCACATCACCACCCTGCCGGAGGCTGCGCCTCATCGCGATGCTTTGTGAGCGGGAGGCCGATTCAGCAGGGCGGTGGGTGGGAAGATGGCCGGCGCGCGAAGCGCTACCATACTACCGAGCCCGCGCCATAGGCACACAAAGAGGCAGGCGCCCCACGGTGGGGCGCCCGCCTCAGGGCGGTCGCTTACGCGGCGACCTTACGGCGCCGGCGGGGCTTCGGGGCCGGCGCGTCGGCGGACTCGGCCGCGGCCTCGGGCTCTGCCGCCGGCTCCTCGGCGGCGTCGGCCAGCGGGGCGTCGGGCTCGGGGGTGTCCTGGGCCTTGCGGGCCAGCGGGGCCGGGTCGGAGCGGAGCACCACCACCTCGACGCTGGTGCGGCGCTGGCCCTCGCGGTCGGTGTACTCGCTGCTCTGGAGGCGGCCCACCACCCGGACGCGCTCGCCCTTGCCGAAGCGGGCCAGGGCCTCGCCGGCCTCGCCAAAGGCCACCAGGCGGAACCAGTCGGTGCGCTCCTTCCACTCCTCGCCCTGCTTGT
>DAOLDO010001025.1:0-2525 GCA_035327325.1 Chloroflexaceae bacterium
CAGCGGCATCTCGTAGGCGACGATGCCCTGGTAGGTCCCCAGGGTGGGTGTGCGGGCCAGGGTGGCGCCGGCGGCGCTGGGGAGGGTGAGCGCCCCCGCCTGCTCGGCGGAGACCGCGTAGCCGACCGGGGCCGTCTGGGGCTGAGCATCGGTCGTGGGGCCGACCTGGACAGGGACTGCGGCGGCCGTGGGCGCAGGCGCGGCGCTGGAGCTCGAGAGTCCCGGCAGGACGACAGCGAACAGCACGAGGACGAAGGCGGTCGCCGCCGCGGCGGCGGCAAGCAGAACACGCTGGCTCATCGGGATACCTCCTGGTCGCGTGATAGGAACGCGCCCTCAGTGTAGGCGGTCTCTCTTGGAAGCACATTGGAAGATGCCCTGGAAGCTTACATCCCTCTGCAAGCATTGGGCGGCGAGGGGGTTAGGTGTTTGTCGTGCTATGTGAAACACAGAATATGCCTGCCACGCCAGGCACTGATATGGTTGTCGCATCACAACCGAGGCAGCGCGCAATTCCAAGCGTGTTCCAACCATGCGGCGCTACCATCGCCCTGTGGCGGCCACGACAGCGCGGAGGGCCGCCCGTGCGGAGGCCCAAACCATGGCGCTCGTAGCTCGCTCCCTCGCCTTCGACCTGACCCGGGCCAGGGTGCTCGCGGTGGGTCAGGTCGTGCCCGACCCGTCCCGCTGCGTGCAGTGCGGCATCTGCTCCTACAACTGCCCCCTCGGCCTCGACGTACGCGCCTATGCCTGGCGCGGCGAGCCTCTTGACGACGGCCGCTGCCTGACCTGTGGACAGTGCGTGGGCCGCTGCCCTCGGGGTGCGCTGCGCTTCGCTCCCACCGCGCCGAGAGGAGGCCGCTGATGGTCGCCCAGTACGTCATCGTCGGGGCGGGGGTGGCCGGCATCGCCGCCGCCGAGCGGCTGCGCGCGCTGGCCCCCCGCGCCTCGGTCACGGTCGTCACCGACGACCCGGCCGGCTTCTACTCGCGTCCGGGGCTGGCCTACTACCTCAGCGGCCTCGTCCCCGAGGGCCAGCTCTTCCCCCGCGCCCCGGCCGATCTGCGCGCCCTCGGCCTGACGTGGGTGAAGGGCCGCGCCGTCGGGCTCGACCCGCGCGCCCACCGCCTCCACCTCGCCGACGGCCGCGCCCTCCTCTACGACAAGCTGCTGCTCGCGACGGGTGCGAGGGCCGCCCCGCCCGACTTTCCCGGCGGCGACCTCGAGGGCGTGATGACCCTCGACAGCCTGGACGACGCGCGCCGCATGGTGCGACGGGCCCGTCCCGGCACGCCCGCCGTGGTCGTCGGCGGCGGCATCACCGCCCTGGAGCTGGCCGAGGGCCTGCGCGCCCGCGGCTGCCGGGTCCACTACCTGCTGCGCGGCGCGCGCTATTGGGCCAACGTGCTCGACCGCGAGGAGTCGACCCTGGTGGAGGGGTACCTGCGGGAGCTGGGCGTCCACATCCACTACCACACGCGGGTGCGCCAGGCCCTCGGCGGCCGGGGAAGCGTCACCGCGGTGGAGACCGAGGCCGGCGACCGCATCCCCTGCCAGCTGCTCGCCGTGGCGATTGGCACGCTCCCCCAGGTCGCACTCGCCCGTTCCGGCGGGCTGGAGTGCGACCGCGGCATCCTGGCCGACGAGTACCTGGAGACAAGCGCCCCTGACGTGCTGGCCGCCGGCGACGTCGCCGCCGTCTACGATGAGACGACCGGCCGGGCCGTCCTCGACACCCTCTGGCCCACCGCCCGCGCCCACGGCGCGGCGGCCGCCGCGACCATGGCCGGCACGCCCACGCCCTACCGCCGCGGCGTGGCCCAGAACGTCACCCTGCTGGCCGGCATCCCGACAACGATCATCGGGGCGGTCGGGGGCGGCGCCGACGCCGACCTGGTGGCGATCGCCCGCGGCGACAGCGAGACCTGGCGCGTGCCGGGCTCGGCCTGGGTGGTGGTCGAGCGGCACGCCGTCAACCGGGTGCGCCTGGCCCTTGGCGAGCGCGCGATCGCCGGTGCTTTGGTGATGGGCGACCAGAGCCTCTCGCGGCCGCTCCAGCGCCTCATCGGCGGGCGTGTGGACATCGCGCCGATCCGGAGCGCCCTCCTGGCCGAGGGCGCGGCCGTCGTGCAGATCATCGCCGAGTTCTACGCCGAGTGGGAGCGCGGCCATGCAGACCCCCCGTGAGCTGCCTACGCGCCGGGGCGAGCGACCGCCCCGCCACGCTACCTACGAGCTGGAGATCGCCGTCGTCGGCGTGGGCGTCGTGACCGCCATCTACATCTGGGCGATGCGCGGCCTGGACACCGCACCCGGCGCCCTGTTCGGGCATAGCCTGGGGGTGGTCGGCTTCCTGCTGATGCTGGCCACCGAGACGCTCTACTCGCTGCGCAAGCGGGCGCGCGGGCGGGCCTTCGGGCGGCTGAGTGTGTGGCTGCAGTGGCACATCGTGAGGGGCATCGTCGGCTCGGACATGGTGCTGCTGCACACCGCCTGGCGCTTCAACGGCCTGGCCGGCGTGCTGA
>DAOLDO010001026.1:0-2525 GCA_035327325.1 Chloroflexaceae bacterium
TGGATCTGCTCGATGGCGATGCGCTGAGCTCGGGCGGTGTCGCCCGCCACGCGCGGCCCGACCGCCCCGAAGCGCCCGGCGTCGAGCGCGAGCGGCGGGCTGCTGAGGGCCGGGTCGAGGCCGGGTCGCAGCGCCCAGCCCGTCAGCGCGCTCGGCGCCGGCGCGGCGTTGGCGGCCCGCCAGCCCCAGGTCAAACGCGTGAAGTCCCACCCGGGGCCCTCGGCCAGCTCCTGGGCCCCCGGGATTCTGTAGTGCCCGGGCAGTCCCTCGTCCGCCTGAGCGACCGCCTCCATGGCCGCCGCGTAGGGCGCGTAGCAGGCGGCCACCTGGTCGGCGCCCAGGCCAAAGCGCTCGGCGGGCGTCGGCGGCTGGCCCGGCGGCGCCGGCGGCGGGCGCAGGGCCTCGGCGGCGATGCGCGCCTCGTAGCCGCCGGCCAGGGCCGCGTCAATCCGCCCGCGGATCAGCGCGCAGGCCGCCTCCCAGTCCCCGCCCGTCGCCGCCATGGCCTGGCTGAGCGAGGCCACGTTGTCGCGGCCCTCGTAGAAGGGCAGGTACAGCTCGACCAGCCCGTCCGGCGCCACCAGCAGGTCGCCCGGCGCCGTGCCCGCCGCCAGGGCCGCCGCCACCGCGCGCTGCAGGTCCCGCTCCGCGTCCCCCCGCTGCCCGATCGCCGCCCAGTTGAGCGCGAGCATCACCAGGCCGCACCCCAGTAGCACGGCCTGCGGCCACGCGTCCCGCCAGCCTCGCGCCCGCCCGACCTCCCCGTCTCCTGGCCTCCCGCGCTCCCGCTCTCCCGCCTGCCCCCAGGCCGCGAGCACGACCAGCAGGTAGAAGGGCGGCATGCTGGCGATCCAGAACTCGATGTTGTCCGGCTCCCACCACAGGAAGAAGGCCCCGTAGACCAGCAGCCAGCTCAGGCAGACCGCCACCGCGCCCCGCGGCGCCGCCCGCAGCCCGCGCCGGCGCGCCAGCAGGGTGCCGAGCAGGGCCAGGCCCACCAGGGCGCCGCCGGGCTGGGCCAGGCTCTCGGCGAGACCCCGGCCCAGCAGGGCCAGCTTCTCGGCGCCCACGGGCCCGCCCCAGAGCCCCGTCGTCGCGTAGCCCGCCATCCAGCCCAGCAGCTCGCCCCAGCTGCGGAACCCGCTCACGCCGAGGCCCACCCACAGGTAGGCCCCGCCCACGATCAGCCCGAGGGGGAGCGCGTAGGCCAGGAGCAGCCGGGCGACGGCCGCCCGGGGGCGATCTCTTGCCCCGAGCAGCAGGGCGACCAGGGCCGGCACGCCCAGCAGCACGTTGGTCTGGTGGAAGAGCACCGCGCACGCCTGGGCGGCGCCAAGGGCCGCGGCGAGGCGCGGCGAGGGGTCGCGGGCCAGGGCGAGCAGCAGCCCCAGGCAGGCCACCAGGAACACGGCGGCGATCGTGTAGACCTCGACCTCCACCGCGTAGTACCAGTAGGCGTAGCTGGCGCCGAGCAGCAGCGTGGCCGTCGGCCCGGCCCACGGGGCGCCCCGCGGCCCACTGGCGGTCGCGACGGCGCCGAGCATGGCCGCGCCGAGGGCCCCGGCCAGGGCGTTGGCCACCTGCAGCAGCCGCTCGGCGCTCCCCTCCCAGCCCAGGGCCGCGGCGGCCGCCCGGATCAGGGCGCCCAGGGGGCCGTAGGCCAGGTGGTGCGGGTGGAACAGCTCGGGCCAGGGCTTGCGGTCAACGTCGAGGATGTAGGAGAGGGCGTCGTAGGTGTGGACGCTCGTGAGGGTGAGCAGGTAGATGCTCAGGAGGCAGGCTGAGGTCAGCAGGATGGCGAGCCGTTCGCGCATAGCGCCGCCCAGTGTACCACAGGCGGCGGCGCGGCCTCACCGCTGGCCCGCGCCCTCCACCCGCTCGAGCGCGAGCGTGTCGCCGACCCGCGTGCCCGTCGCCGCGATCGTGCCGGCGGGCAGCTCGACCACGTAGCGCGCCCCCCAGGCCCCCGCGAAGGGCCTGTTCGGCGCCATGGCCTCCGTGAGGCCGACCACCCTGTTGGCCTTGTCGGCGAAGACCACGTCGATCGGGAAGCGCATGAAGAAGCTGTGGACGCTCGAGCACGGGTCGATCAGCAGGCCCTCGCCGGGGGCGAGGCCGGGGCGGCCCATCAGGCCGCGGCCCCGTGCGAGAAAGCCGCGGGCCTCGCCGCAGCGCTCGGCCAGGGCCGCGCCCCTGGTCGTATTCGTCACGCGCAGGGTCATGGTGCTTCACAGTCGGGCGCGGCGCTGCGGTGCAGCGTCGCGCCCTTCAGCCATCGGCATGCGGCCCGCAGCCCTACCCCCCCACGCCGCCGGGGCCGAAGGTGCTCATCAGCTTGGGCACGGCGGGCCCGAGGATGACCACGAACAGGGCGGGGAAGATCAGGAAGACCATCGGGAACAGCATCTTGATCGGGGCCTGCTGGGCCAGGGCCTCGGCCCGCTGGCGGCGCCTGATCCGCATCTGGTCGGCCTGGATGCGCAGGATCTTCGACATCGAGACGCCCAGCTGGTCGGCCTGGATCA
>DAOLDO010001027.1:0-2524 GCA_035327325.1 Chloroflexaceae bacterium
CCTTGGGCCACTCGACGACGAGCTTCAGCCAGCTCGGGTCCTCGAAGGCGAGCCTGTAGGCGGCCTGGATGCGCTCGAGGGGCACCTTGTGGGTGAGCAGCCCGGAGACGTCGAGCTCGCCCGAGGCGATCAGGTCGCGGGCGCGGGGCAGGTCGCCGTCGGGGCCGAACTGCCACTCGCGGGCCACCAGGATCTGGGCCTCGCGCATGAAGACCGGGGCGTAGGGGATGTTAATATGGTCGTAGTAGCCGAGCAGCAGGACGCGGCCGTGGTTGGCGAGCAGGGGCAGGGCCCCGGCGAGGGCCGGGTTCGAGCCGGTGGCCTCGATCACCACGTTGACGTTGGCCTCGCCCATGGCCTCGTCGAGCGACTCGCGGGTCACGTCAATCACCTGGTCGGCCCTGGCGGCGGCCAGACGCACGGCCACCCGGTCGGCGACGGCCACGTGCTGGGCGCCCTGGAGCTTGGCGATGCGGGCGGCGAGCTGGCCGACGATGCCCTGGCCGAGCACGAGCACCCGGTCGCCGCGGCGGATCTGGGCCACGTTGACCCCGTGGAGGGCGGTGGCGGCGAGGGCCAGGATGACCCCTGTGGCCGGGTCGATCGCGTCGAGGGGCACCACGCGCTCGGCCTCGGCGCTGAGGTACTCGCTCTGGCCGCCCCAGGCCGGGTTGACCCCGCGGAAGCAGCGGGCCCCGCCCACGTAGACCCACTGGCCGAGCAGCTCCTTCGGGGCGCGGGCGCCCACCTGCACTACCTGGCCGACCGTCTCGTAGCCGGGAACCACGGGGAAGAGCAGGGCCGGGTGGGGCATGCGCCCGTCGAGCAGCATGCGCTCGGTGCCGGCGCTGATCGAGGTGTAGGCGGTGCGCGCCAGCACATCGCCGGCCCTCGGCTCGAGCACCTGCACGGTTCGCAGCTCGACGGTGTTGCGTCGGGGGATCACAACGGCGCGCAACTTGATCGGCATACGGGCATCGCTTTCTAGCGCGTGGGCGACCTCTGGCCTGCGCTGGCCCCTGGGGTGAGGAGGGTGGCGGCCTCCGACTGCGTGGCCGCCTGCTTGAGGGCCCGGCGCTGCCGGGCCGACCTGACGCCGCGGGCGACGAACTGCGCGGCGTTGAAGAGGTAGGTAATGTAGGCGAAGACCATGACCCACATGATCACCCGGCTGCTGGCCCCCAGCCACACGGCCACGAAGTACAGGTTGTGGGTGATGATCGCGATCAGGTTGCCCAGATCCTCCCAGAAGAACTCCCTGGCCATGAAGTAGTGGTCGAACATGTCGTGCTCCCAGAACATCCCCGTGATCGTCAGGGCCCAGATCAGGGCGATCTTGAGCCAGACGCTCAGCGTGGCGATCCAGTAGCCTTCGCCCGTGGCCAGGTAGCGGATCACCAGGGCGAAGCTGACGATGAAGACCAGGAACTGGATCGGGGCGAGGATGATCTGGACGCGCGTCCAGGGGGAGGCTTCCCGGCGGCGGAGCTGGTCTGGTGTGTACATCATAGGCGTCGGCGCGGCAGGTCTGAGGGGTGAAGCTGACAACCGGGCATTGCGACCTGCTCACGAACTACTCGGGCGCTAAACCATTTCACCTGTGAAGCGTGTCGCGGTGAGCAGGAAGCGGTGCTCGACCGCCTGGGGCAGGCTCAAGTCGCCCCAGGTAGCCTCGGCCCAGCCCGTGACGCGCTCCATCGCGGCGGCGAGCAGATCCTCGGGCATCACCCAGGTCTCGCTGTCCACGCGGGCGGCCATGCCAGCGATCACCTCGGCGGGGCTGCCCTGGCGCGTCCAGCGGGCGGCGACCAGGGGCTCGGCGGTGGCCCCGCCATGGCGGGCGAGGGCCTGGGCGACGGCGGCGCCGGCCCCGGGGGGCCTGCTGCCGGGTATGAGCTCGACGGCGGCGATGCGCAGGCGGCCGCGCAGCAGGCCGACGCACGAGTCGGGGTCGCGCCAGTCGCTGCCCTGGATGAAGAGGCCGCCGGGGCCGACGACGCGCACCACCTCGGCGAGGGCGGCGCGCCAGTCGGGCAGCAGGTGCAGGACGTGGACGGCGAGGGCGGCGCGGAAGACGCCGTCGGCGAAGGGCAGGGCCTGGGCGTCGCCGCGGAGCAGCTCGAGGGTGACCCCGGCGGCTTCGGCGCGCTCGGCGGCGACGGCGAGCATCTCGGGCGAGACGTCGAGGCCGACCATCATGCCGCCGGCGGCGGCCGTGGGGATGGCGATGCGGCCCGTGCCCACGCCGAGCTCGAGGATGGGGGCGGCCTGGCCGACGAGGGTCACCAGAGCGCGCCCGATCTGGGCGGCCACCTCGGGCGGGTGGGCGCGCTGGGCGTCGTAGACCGCGGCGATCTTGTCGAAGGAAAGGTCGAGGGCCATATCAGCCTGCCGTATCCATCGCCAGCACTGTGCCGACGTCGCTGCGGGGCAGGCCCTTGAACTCCTGGACGCTGATCCCGCGCAGGATGCCGATCGCCGTGATCATGCAGAGGGCCTCGCGGCCGAAGATCACACTGTAGCC
>DAOLDO010001028.1:0-2517 GCA_035327325.1 Chloroflexaceae bacterium
CTCGACGCCTCAGCCGCGTCGCGCTCCGGGGCGTTGCCGGTGGCGATGGCGATCATGCGCTCGCGCAGCTTGCGGTCGAGCACCGAGTTGGCGACGCTGTTGACCATCTGGCTGCTCTGGAGTACCTCGGCCACAGACGGGCGCTGCTCGGCCTCGTAGTCCTCCAGCAGGCGCTCGACCTCCTGCTCCACCTCGTCCTGCGAGATGTTGAGCCCCTCCTGGCCGACCACCTGGCGCAGGGCCAGGGTGACTTTGAGCTGGCGCTCGGCGTCGGGCATCAGGGCATCGATCGCCTGCTCGTGGGTCTGGCCGCGGTACTGCAGCATCTGGTCGAGGGTGATGCCGTAGCGCGAGAACTGGCGCTCCTGGTCGTGGAGCAGCTCGTGGGCGAGGTCGTGGACCATCACCTCGGGGAGGTCGTAGCTCGTCTGGGCGACCAGTTGCTCGATGTAGCTGTCAAGGGCCTTGCGCTCGGCCGCGTTCTTCGCCGAGGCCTCCATGTCGGCGCGGGTCTTGGCCCGCAGCTCCTCCAGGGTGCCCTCGAAGTTCTCCAGGGTGGGCACCTCCTCCCAGTCGGGGAGCAGCCGCTCCTGGATAGACAGGATCTCGGCCTTGAACGTCACCTCTTTGCCGCGGACCTTCTCGTTGGCGTGGTCCTCGGGGAGGGTGGCGACAACCTCTTTGGTGTCGCCGACGCCGGCGCCGATCAGGCCCTCGTAGAGCTCGTCCACCAGGCGGCCCTTGACCAGGTCGAGGGTCTGCTCGGGGGCCTCGGCGCCCTCGGGGCGCGGCTCGAGGGGCTCGCCGTCCAGGAGCGTGTCGAGGCGCACCTTGAGTTGGTCGCCCTCCTGGGCGGGGCGGGGCTCGTCCAGCTCCTTCAGGACCACGTGGCGGTCGCGGATCACGTCCATCATGCGCTCGACCTGCTCGTCGGCGACGGGCTCGAGCTCGAGGGGGGCGCGCAGCGAGCGGTAGTCGCCGACCTCGACCGTCGGCTGCACGGGGACGTGGATGGTGAAGGTGAACGGGTCGGCCGAGTCGATGCCCTGCAGGCTGGCCGGGCCGACCGGGTCGATCTGCTCTTGCTTGAGGGCCTCGCGGAAGGCCTTGTTGATCAGGTCCTCGGAGGCCTCCTCAATCAGGGCCTCGCGGCCGAAGGTGCGCTCGATCATGAAGCGCGGCGCCTTGCCGGGGCGGAAGCCGTGGATGGGGTACTTCTGCGAGAGCCGGCGGGCCGCCTGGTCGAGGCCGCGCTCGAGGCGGTCTTTGTCGAGCTCGATCTGTAAAGACAAAAGGCTCTTGGGCAACTTCTCGGTGGTGATCTTCACGCTCGGACGTCTCCGTGATCAAGGTCGCGCCGCGTCGGGACCGGGGGTGCTCCAGCGCACGCGCTCACGCGTCGCCAAGGACGATACTCCGTGCCATTATAGCACGTCGCCCCCCGCCTGCAAAGCATTCGGCGCACGGGCACGCGGCAGCGGGCCGGGTTCTACGCTATAATGGATGCACGCCGGCCGGGCGCGGCCCCCCGGCGAGTCTTCCGAACGGAGTACGCTGTGCAGATACGGATCAAGCCCGTCTGGGCTGTGCCCGCGGCCGTGGCCGCGGTGGTGATCACCCTCGACCAGCTGACCAAGCTGTGGGTGGTGCGCACGCTCGGCCCCGAGACGATGACGAACTTCATCCCGGTGATCGGCGACACGGGGCGCATCGCCTACTCGCACAACACCGGCGTGGCCTTCAGCCTGTTCCAGGGCCACCCCGAGCTGCTGACGGTCAGCGCGCTGCTGATCGTCGCCGGGGCGATCTACTTCTACAGCACCCAGCTGCCGAACCAGCGCCCGCTGGTCCAGGTGATCATGGGCCTCATCCTCGGCGGCGCCTTCGGCAACCTGATTGACCGGGTGCGCCTCGGCTACGTTGTTGACTTCATCAGCGTGGGCTGGTTCCCGATCTTCAACGTCGCCGACAGCGCGATCAGCGTCGGCGCCGCCCTGCTGATGCTCCAGTTCCTGCGCGACGAGCTGGCCCAGCGCCGCGACGGCGACAGCACGGCCCTGACGCCCCAGTGAGGCCCCGGTGAGCGCCCAGCCGCCACAGGCAGGCCCGCTGCGCTGGATGGTCCCCGCGGCGATCGGGCTGGCCGTCTTCGCCGCCGACCAGCTGACCAAGGCGTGGATCGTCGCGGCCCTCGGCCCCGAGCCCGGCGCCCGCTCCATCCCCCTGGCCGGCGACTGGCTCGCCCTGGTCTACGGGCGCAACACCGGGGTGGCCTTCGGGCTGTTCCAGAACATGCCCGGCCTCTTCGCCGTGACCTCGATCCTGATCACCCTCGGCGCCGCCTACGCCTACGCCTTCCACCTGCCCAACCGTGTCCCCTGGGTCCAGGTGGCCATGGGCCTGGTCCTCGGCGGGGCCGTGGGCAACATCGCCGACCGGCTGCGCCTGGGCTACGTGGTTGGCTTCATCAGCGTGGGCTGGTGGCCCGGGTTCAAGGTGGCCGACAGCGCGATCAGC
>DAOLDO010001029.1:0-2515 GCA_035327325.1 Chloroflexaceae bacterium
CCCAGACCAGGCCGGCGCCGCCACGCCGCGCACGGGTCGCGGAGCGTGGTCCAAAATTGGCAAAGGGGCGGGCCGCGAACATGGCATCACTCCGATCAAAGGACTGAACCAGGTGCCGAGAGCGCGATTGGCTAGCGCGGCTCGGGGCCGATCAGGGGGCGCAGCTCGTCTTCAGTGGGCGGCTTGGGCGGATCGCTCACCGGCGGCCGCGGCGGTACGTCGCTGGGCTTCGGCGGGGCGGTCACCGGCGGCGCCCTGGTGGCCCTGGCCGTCGCCGTGGCCCTGGCGCGCACCCCCGCCGAGGCCCTCATCCTCGGGCTCTCGTCCAACCTGCGCTTCGTGCTGGCCCTGCTGGTCGGCGCCGGCAGCGGCGCCGCCCTGGGCGGGCTGATGGAGTGGAGCCTGATCCGGCCCCTCTACAGCCGCCCGATCTACCAGGTCCTGGTCACCCTCGGGCTGGTCTTCGTCGGCACCGAGCTGGTCAAGGGGGTCTGGGGGCCCACCGGCTACTACATGGACGTGCCGGACTTCTTCAGCCAGCGGGGCGAGAGCTGCCCCTCGCCGAACCTGGTCGCCTGGCTACAGGATAACTGCGCCAGCATTGACGTGCTGGGCCGGCCGTTCCCGAGCTACCGCCTCTTCATCATCGCCCTCGGCCTGCTGATGTTCGGCGGCATCGCCCTGCTGCTGCGCCGCACCCGCCTGGGGATGATCATCAGGGCGGGCGTGCAGGACGGCGAGATGGTCCAGGCCCTCGGTATCAACGTGCGCCGGGTCTTCACCCTGGTCTTCGCCCTCGGCGCGGGACTCGCCGCCCTGGGCGGGGTGGCCGCGGCGCCCTTCGTCGGGGTCAACCCCAACCTCGGGCACGAGTTCCAGCTCCAGGCCTTCATCGCCGTCGTGATCGGCGGCATGGGCAGCTACACCGGGGCGGCGATCGGGGCCCTGCTGGTGGGGCTGGCCCGCGCCTTCGGCGACCAGATCGTGCTCTCGGGCATCCAGCTGCCCTGGATGAGCGAGGCCATGCAGCTCTCGCCCTCGATCGCCAGGGCCTCGACCGTGCTGATTATGGCCCTGGTGCTGCTGCTGCGGCCCACCGGGCTGTTCGGAAAGAAAGATTAGCGTGCAGGCCGAAACGGTTACCGTTTTTCCACCACGAAGGCCACGAAGCGCGCGAAGGGTCCGAGCACGGCATACGACTGTCGTGCCCGGCGGAGGCGAACGAGCGGTTGGAGCGAGCACGCAGCGGCAGCGCGTCTCTTGAACCTTCGTGACCTTCGTGCTCTTCGTGGTAAAGAAACCACACGCCTATCTCTGCCGGCGTGTACCAGGTCGAAAGGCGCGTGCGATGCCGGGATTACGCACTATCTCACTGGGAACATGGGCCGGCCTCGGCCTGCTGGCGGCCCTCTGCCTCTTCCCCTTCGCCATCGCCGCGCTGACGGGCCAGCCGGTGGACGCGGGGCTGCCCAAGTTCTGGCAGGGCATGCTCATCCAGGTCTTCATCCTCACGGTCTACGCGATGAGCTACGACCTGCTGATGGGCTACACCGGCCTGCTCTCGTTCGGCCACGCTATGTTCTTCGGCGGCGGGGCCTACGTGCTGGGCATCCTGCTCAAGCACGCCGGCTGGGAGCTGGGGCCGGCCCTGCTGATGGTGGTGCTGGTCGCCCTGGCCCAGAGCCTGGCCATCGGCGTGGTCTCGCTGCGCCTGAGCGGCGTCTACCTGACCATGGTCACCCTGGCCTTCGCGCAGATGTTCTTCATCCTGGCCGAGGCCACCGACTTCCGCCAGTGGACTGGCGCGGAGGACGGGCTGCAATCCATCCCGGTGCCGGCGTGGCTCAGCCCGACCAACGAGCGCCTGCGTTTCTACTACATCGCCCTGGCCTTCGCCGTGACGATGTACCTGCTGGCCCGCCGGGTGGTCAACTCGCCCACCGGCAAGGTGATGGTGGCGATCCGCGAGAACGAGACCCGCGCCCGCGTGATCGGCTACAACACCTTCGTCTACAAGCTGATCGCCCTGTGCATCTCGGGGGTGATGGCGGGCCTGGCCGGCGCGATGAACGCCATGTGGAACCTGAACGCCAACCCGAGCATGCTCAGTGTGAACACGACGATCAACGCGCTGCTGATGACGATCATCGGCGGCGTGGGCACCCTGGTGGGCCCGATGCTCGGCGCGGGCGTGATCCAGCTGCTCGGCTACTGGCTCAACGCGGCCTTCGGCCCCCGCTGGCCCCTGATCTTCGGCGTGGTCTACGTGCTGATCGTGCTCTTCCTGCCCTACGGCATCGTCGGCACCTGGCGCATGCGCCGCGAGGGGCTGCTGCGCCTGTGGCGGCGCCGCGCCGGCGAGGCGCGCTCCGCGGCCGAGGCGCCGCTGCGGCGGTAGGGCTATCCGCCCGAGCGGAGCGAGCAGGGGCGGCCCCTGCCAACCCCATAGTTTGCGAGAGGGCCGCCGGCCCTCTCGCGCTCTCCCGCGCCGGGGCTTCGCCCCTGGACCCCGTAA
>DAOLDO010001030.1:0-2514 GCA_035327325.1 Chloroflexaceae bacterium
CAGCAGACCCCCCCCCCCCCCGACGCCGGCGCCACGCGGCGCGGCATCACCCCGCCCCCCGGCCCCGACGGCGGCGACACGCGGCGCGGCATCACCACGCCCGCGGCCGGCCAGGAGGACGAGGAGGCCCGCCTCGCCGCCCTCCACCTGCTGTCCGCCGGCACGACGCTTCAGGGCCGCTACCAGGTCGCCGAGCCCCTCGGCATCGGCGGCATGAGCGTGGTCTACAGGGGCCGCGACCTGCGCTTCAAGGATGTGGCCCGCTTCTGCGCGGTCAAGGAGATGGCCCAGAGCGCCCCCGACTCGAACACGCGCCTGCTCAACCTGAAGAACTTCGAGCGCGAGGCCGGCCTGCTCGCCACCCTCCAGCACCCCGCCATCCCCAAGGTCTACGACTTCTTCGAGGAGCGCGGCCGGGTCTATCTGGTGCTCGAGCTCATCCCCGGGCATGACCTCGAGACGGTGCTCGAGGAGGCCAAGGCCCCCCTCGACGAGATCCGGGTGGCCCGCTGGGCCGCGCAGATCTGCGATGTGCTGAGCTACCTGCATAACCACAAGCCCGAGCCGATCGTCTTCCGCGACATGAAGCCCTCGAACGTGATGGTGGCGGACGGCGAGCGCATCGTGCTGATTGACTTCGGCATCGCCCGCAACCTCAACCGCAGCGACCGCAAGGGCACCATGATCGGCACCGAGGGCTACTCGCCCCCCGAGCAGTACCGCGGCGTGGCCGAGCCCGTCGGCGACCTCTACGCCCTCGGCGCGACCATGCACCACCTGCTCACCAACACCGACCCGCGCCTCGAGACGCCCTTCACCTTCCAGGAGCGCCCGATCCGCCAGCTCAACCCCGCCGTCTCCCCCGAGCTGGAGGCCGTGGTGGTCAGGGCCCTCGAGTACGACATGACCGCCCGCTGGCAGTCCGCCGAGGAGCTGAAGCGCGCCCTGCTCGCCATCCCCGGCGTCGGCGCCCCCGGCGCGGTCGCAGCGGCCGCCCCCAGCGCCCCCGCTGTGGTCCGGGGCGCCGCCCGCACCGAGGTGGTCTGGGACTTCACCTGCGAGGACGAGGTGCGCTCCTCGCCCGCCATCGCCGGCGGCATGGTCTTCGTCGGCTGCTACGACACCAACCTCTACGCCCTCGACGCCGGCCGCGGCGAGTTCCGCTGGAAGCACGCCACCGAGGGCGGGGTCAGCTCCTCGCCCGCCGTCTGGAGCGACACCGTGGTCTTCGGCTCCGAGGACGGGGCCGTCTACGGTCTCGACATGCGCCGCGGCTCGCCGCGCTGGACCTTTCGCACCGGCAAGCCCGTGCGCTCTTCCCCCCGCGTGGAGGACCGGGTGGTCTTCGTCGGCTCGGACGACCAGCATATCTACGCCCTCGACGGGCTCAGGGGCACGGTGATCTGGAAGCACCGCACCTGGAACCCGATCCGCTCCTCGGCCTGCATCCAGGGCCAGGTGATCTTCATCGGCGGCGATGACGGTCACGTCTACTGCCTCGACGCCCGCACCGGCGGCGTGAAGTGGAAGCAGCGCACCCAGCAGCCCGTCCGCTCGTCGCCCGCCTACGCCGAGGGCCTGGTCTTCGTCGGCTCCCTCGACCAGAACCTCTACGCTCTCGACGCCGAGGGCGGCTGGCCGGCCTGGCGCTTCCGCACCGGCCACTACGTCAACTCGTCGCCCTGCGTGGTCGGCACCCGCGTCTTCGTCGGCGGGGTGGACGGGATCCTCTACGCCCTGGACATCAAGACCGGCCGCTTGGTCTGGAAGCACGAGGTGGGCAGCCAGATCACCTCGTCGCCCCGCGTCGAGGGCGGGCGGGTCTACTTCGGCTCGGTGGACGGCAGTGTCTATTGCCTCGACGCCGGCCAGGGCACCCTGCTCTGGAAGCACGCCACCGGCGCCGCCGTCGTTTCGTCGCCCGCGGTAGCCGACGGCGTGGTCTACATCGGCTCGATGGACCATCACGTCTACGCCCTGAAGGCGTAAGGATGAAGGCTGAAGGATGAAGGCTGAAGGCCGAAGGCATCCTCGAAGCGTAGGCCGCGAGCACGGCGCGAGGGTGGCCCCGCCGGCCCTGGTGCGCCCGCCGGCGCCAGTCCCGGCTCGCCAGCCCTCGCTGCGGGAGTGCCCCCATGGCTGCGTCTGACCCCCGGCCGGAGACCGAGACCGAGCAGCAGCCCCCCGCCCCTGCCGAGGAGGGCGCCGCCTGGTGGGCGAGCAGCGAGCCCGCCCCCGACGCCGCCCCCCCCAGAAGCCAGACGGCCGAGGTGCGCCACGCCACCCCCGGGCCGGGCGAGGGGCCGCCGGACGCCCTGGCGCCCGCCGAGGCGGAGGGGCCCGACGATGCAGGCGCGGCCCCCGAGCCGCAGCTCGACGAGTCCGAGGAGCCCACGGCCCCCCACAGCGCCCTGACCGCCGAGCAGGTGGCCGCCGCCCTCGGCGCCGACGAGACGCCCACCCCGCCCGGCGGCCTGCCCGCCCTGGCCGACGAGGCCGACGACGGCACCAGGC
>DAOLDO010001031.1:0-2514 GCA_035327325.1 Chloroflexaceae bacterium
ACCGTGAAGGTGGCCGCGCGCAGGCCCGGGAGGACCCTATCGCCCGGCGCGGCGGGGCGGCGCTCGGCCTCGCGGGCGAGCTCGCGGGCGCGCCCGGCCCAGTCCTGCCTGACGATGCGCTCGAGCGAGAGCAGCGGCAGCTGGGCGACCAGGGCCGCAATCTGGTCGGGGCTGAGGGCCGCGAGCTGCGCAAAGGTGCGAATGCCGGCCTCGCGCAGGTGATGCTCGATCACGGGACCGATCCCCGGGATGCGCTTGAGGTCATCTGCGTCGGGCGAGCCCTCGGCGCCAGCGTCCGCCTGAGGAGCTTTCGTGCCCATGGGTTGGATTGGATAGCCTGCTCAATTCAAGGAGGGACGGGCACGCCGGCCAGGTCGCCGGGGCTCGAGGGCGACGGCAAGCCAGAGGGGGGGCACCCGGTCAGCGCGTACAGCGAAGCATACCACAGGTTCCGATCTCAGGATGCAGCGGCTGTGGCGCTACACGGGCTCGCGGCGCCTGATGCGCTCGGACAGCTCGACGGTGGCCGGCGAGGGCTCGACGTCGAGCTCGTTGCGCAGGGCCTCCACGCAGGTCTGATACTGGCGCAGGGCGGGCGGGTACTGGCCGAGACGGGCATAGCAGCGCATCAGCCGGCAGTGGGCGTCCTCGCGGCAGCTGTCGGCGGCCAGCATCTGCTGGCAGAGGCTGGAGCAGGTGCCGTACTGGCCCTGGGCGAAGTAGATCTGGCTGAGGTGGTCGAGGGCCTCGAGCTGCAGGACGCGCAGCCGCTCGCGGGTGAGCACGGGCCAGTCCTCGTAGGGGTCGTCGCTGAGGAAGTCGGCCTCGTACAGCCTGATCGCGATCTCGTACTCCGTGGTCGCGGCGGTGAGCTGGCCGCTCGCCTCGAGCTGGCGCGCGGTCTGCACGTGGCGCTCGAACTCCTCGACGTCAACCCAGATCGCAAGCTCGGGGTTGAGGCGGTAGGCGCCCTGCTCGAAGAGCACGACGGGGGTCTCGGTGACGGCGCGGAAGGACTGGCGCAGGCCGTGGATGGCGACGTTGAGGCTGTTGCGCGCCGACTCGGGCGCCGACTCGGGCCAGAAGAAGTCCATCAGGACGTCGCGGGGCACCGGCCGGGCCCGCTGGGTCAGCAGGTACTTCAGCACCGAGCGGCCGCGCCCGCTGGGCCAGCTCTCGACCGGGCGGTCGTCGAGGCTCACGCGGAAGGCGCCGAGCATGTAGGCGGCGAGGCTGGCCCGGCCCGGCGCGTCGGCGGTCGCCACGGGCGCCTGGTCGAGCCCGCCGACCTGGCGGGCGCGCTCGGCGGGGGCCGCGGCGCCATTGTGCGCCGGCATGGCCTCGACCAGGGCGGGGAGGTCGAGGGTCAGGGCCGCCGCGGGCGCGGCCTGCCGCGCGTAGAGCTCCATGCGGGGCGGGGGCGGCGCGACGAAGCTGACCTCGAGGCGCGCGGGGGGCGCGGGGGCCGCGGCGAGGGCCGGGGCGCGCCGCAGCCCGACCAGGCCGAGCAGGCGCCCCCAGATGCCGTCGCTCGCGTCGGCCAGGGTGGGCGCGGCCTCGGGGGGGGGGGTGAGCAGCTTGAGCATGAGCGGCAGCCGGGCCCAGCCGTGGGCCTCGAGCAGGGCGTCGAGGTTGTGCTGCGGCGAGGCGATCAGCAGGCGCAGCTGCTCGGCCGCCTCGCGCTCGGCCTCGGCGGCCTCCCAGTAGGCCGCGCGGTGGTGCTCGCTCTCGCGGCGCAGCTCGCGCTGGCGCAGCACCAGGAGCTCGGCCTGGCGGGGCAGGGCGAGCATCAGCTGGTCGTCGAGCTGGAGGGCGACCTCCTGGGCCTGGCCGAAGTAGACCAGGGCCTTGTCGAGCTCGGCGGTGGCGGCGGCCAGGCAGCCGAGCTGCCATGCAGCCCAGCCGGTCTGCCAGGGCAGGCCGCCGGCCCGGGCCTGGGCGGCGGCTGCGAGGGCGCAGGTCTCGGCGCGGGCGCGGTCGCCGCCCCAGGCCGCCAGGGTGCTCTCGGCCAGCAGGCTCTGGCACCAGCCGGCGGCGTTGCGGCGGGCCTCGAAGAGACGCGAGGCCATGGTGAAGGCGCGCCGGGCGGCCTCGAGCTGCCCCTGGGCCGCCGCCAGCTCGCCGCCAACGTAGACCAGCCAGGGCCAGTCGGCCAGGGTCTGGGCGGGCAGCTGGCTCATCCACTCCTCGAGGGTCTCCCAGTGGCCGAGGCTGACGAACAGCTCAAGGGACTGGGCGATGGCCTCGGCGGCGCGCGCGCGGTCGCCCAGCTCGAGGAAGAGGGGCACGGCCCGCTCGACGGCGCCAAGCTCGAGCAGGTAGGCCGCCGCCCGGAGCATGGCCCCCTGATCGGGCAGGGCGTGGCCGCCAAGGGCGCCGGCGAGGGGCGCCCGCCAGACGGGCCGGAGCAGCAGCCAGTCGCCGGCCAGGGGCTCGAGCCAGGGAGCGGCGGGGAGCCGGGGCGAGCCGTCCGCGGCGGCGAGCAGCCCCGGGTGCAGGGCGCCCAGGCGCAGG
>DAOLDO010001032.1:0-2510 GCA_035327325.1 Chloroflexaceae bacterium
CACGAGCCGGCCCTCACCGCCGCCCTCGCCGCCGCCGACCCGGCCCGTTTCGCCGGCCCCGTCGCCCTCGACCGCGAGCGGGGCTGGCTGCTCATGCGCGAGCTGCCCGGCCCCACCCTCGAGACCCTGCGCGCCGAGGGGGACGTGGCCCGCTGGCAGGCGGCCCTGGCCGCCTTCGCGGAGGTGCAGATCGCCACCGCGGGCCGCCTGGGCGAGCTGCGGGCCCTCGGCGTGCCCGAGCGCCCGCTCGCCACCCTGGCGGCCCGCCTCGCCCCCCTGCTGGCCGACACCGCCGCGACCCTGCCCGGCCGCCCGGCGGGCCTCTCGGCCGGCGAGCGGGCGCGCCTGAGGGCCCTCGCGCCGCGCCTGCAGGCCATGGCCGACGAGCTGGCCGCCTACGGGCTGCCCCCCGCCCTCGAGCACGGCGACTTCTGGGCGGGCCAGGTGGTCGCCACGACTGACGGCTACGCCTTCCTCGACTGGTCCGACAGCTCGATCGCCCACCCCTTCTTCAGCCTGCTACTCTTCCTGGTCGAGATCGAGGACTTCTTCCCGCGCGCGCCCGGCGTGCGCGAGCGCCTGCGCGACGCCTACCTCGAGCCCTGGGCGCGCCTGGCGCCAGGCGCCGACCTGGCCAGGGCCTTCGAGCTGGCCCAGCCCCTCGCCGCCCTCCACCACGCCCTCTCCTACCACGTGGCCATCCTCCCCGCCTTCGCGGTCAGGTGGGAGATGGAGCTCATGCTCCCGTTCTATCTGAAGATGGCGCTGCGCCTGGCGGCCTGAGGGCCGGCGCCGCTGGTCGTACGACGGTTATAGACGCGCGGTACTATAGAACCCTCTACACAGGCGCCCCACAGGACGAGGCTGTATGTCAATCGAAGATCTGAAGAAGGATCGCCGCGACGCGGCCCTGGCCGACTTCACCCGGGCGATCGAGCTCGACCCGAACTACGTCTGGGCCCTCTACCAGCGCGGCCAGATCCTGCGCGACCTGGGTCGCCACGGCGAGGCCCTGGCCGACTTCGAGCGGGCCGCCGAGCTCGACCCGGGCGACGCCGCCGTCCAGGCTGAGCTCGGCGAGACCCTGCGGGTGCTGCGGCGCCACGGCGAGGCCGTGGCCGCCTTCTCGCGGGCGATCGAGCTGGACCCCGGCTACGCCTGGGCCCTGGGCAGCCGCGGCCAGACCCTCAGGGCCATGCGGCGCCACGGCGAGGCCCTGGCCGACTTCGACCAGGCCCTGGTCCTCAGGGGCGACCTGGCCTGGGTGATCGCCGAGCGGGGCGAGACCCTGAGGGCCATGGGCCGCTACGACGAGGCCGTGGCCGCCTTCTCGCGGGCGATCGAGCTGGACCCCGACTACGTCTGGGCCCTGGGCCACCGGGCCATCTGCCACCGCGAGCAGGGCCGCTACGCCGAGGCCGCCGCCGACCTCGACCGGGCCATCGCCGTGGCGCGCCCGCAGGCCTGGCTCTTCGCCGAGCGCGGCGAGGCCCGCCGCCTGCTCGAGCAGCTGGACGAGGCCCTCGAGGACCTCACCCGGGCGATCGAGCTGGACCCCGACTATGCCTGGGCCCTGGGCAGCCGCGGGGCGGCCTACCGCGCGGTCGGCCAGACCGACGAGGCCCTGGCCGACTTCGCCAGGGCCCTCGAGCTGGACCCCGCCTACGTCTGGGTGCTCATGCAGCGCGGCATGCTCCACCGCGCCATGGCCAGGCAGGACGAGGCCCTGGCCGACTTCAGCCGCGTGATCGAGCTCGACCCACGCCACAGCGGCGCCTACGCCGAGCGGGGCGAGATCTACCGGCTGCGCCGCCAGCACGAGCAGGCCCTGGCCGACTTCACACGCGCCGTCGAGCTGCGCCCGAACTACGCCTGGGCCCTGGGCAGCCGCGGGCAGACCCTCAGGGCCATGGGCCGCTACGACGAGGCCCTGGCCGACCTCAGCCGGGCGCTCGAGCTGCGCCCCGACGCCGTCTGGGCCGTCGCCGAGCGCGGCGAGTGCTACAGGCTGCTCCGGCGCTTCGAGGAGGCCGTCGAGGACTTCAGCCGCGCCCTCGAGCTGAACCCCGGGGACTCGTGGACCCTCGGTCGGCGCGGGGCGGCCTACCAGGCCATGGCGATCTTCGAGGAGGCCTACATAGACCTCACGCGCGCCGTCGAGCTCGACCCCGAGAACGCGTGGGCCTGGGCCCAGCGCGGCTCGCTCTTCCGCCAGATGTGACCGCTCCCGGGGCGCTCCGCCGGCGGCTGCGATGTGGTAAGATACCGTCCATCCCAGCGACAGCCAGGAGCGCCCCATGAGCGACCTCTTCGGCCACACCCGCAGCGTGGTGGCCCCCCGCTACGCCCTGATCACGCCCCAGGGCCTCGTGCGCGCCCCCCTCCCCGGCTGGCCCGGCGCCGCCTGCGCCGTGGTGATCAGCCCGGCCCTCGGCGCCCGCTTCGCCCAGCTCCTCGTTGACCTGCCCCCGGGCGCGATCGCGCGGCGTATTGCCACCGACGACGAGCTG
>DAOLDO010001033.1:0-2507 GCA_035327325.1 Chloroflexaceae bacterium
TTCGGCGTCGAGCACCTGCGCGTAGCGCGTGTAGACCGCCATGCCGGGGCCGATGGACGCCTGCGCCAGGTCCACCGGCGCGATGTTCGCCCGCTGCAGCGCCCGCAGCGCCCCCGGCAGCTCCCGCCGCAGCGCCCGAATGAACTCCAGCCGCGTGGTGCCGCGGGCATCGTCGGGCCGCGGTCGGCAGACCAGGACGATGGAGGTGGCGAGGGCGTTGCTGCCGATGCCCCGGGTGCGGGCCTCGCGCTCTGTTCGCATCGGCCAGGTGCCATTGATGGCGAAACCGGATTGGATCAGGCCCTCCAGCATGGTCTCCCAACCGGTTGACGATTGTAGATTTTGAGTTTTGGATTTTGGATTGTTCGCTGCTTCTTCGTTGTTGTCGCCGTCGTTGCCGTCGCTCTCTGCTTGCTTGAAGGCGTAGTAGACGGTGAGCGGGTAGTCCACGCTTTGCGCGGCCCTGATGCGTCCGAAGACTTTGAGCAGCCCCTCCTCGAAGAAGCGCTGCGCGGCCTCGCGCCCGCCGTGGCGGAGAGAATTGGCTACGAGCTCGGCCGCTTTCGGCACCAGCAGCGTGCCCATCAGCTCGGGATAGATGTTTTTCAGCGAGGCCCGCAGCCACACGTAGAAGAAGTCGCTCAAATCCGCGTAGGGCACGTTGTCGTAGTACGGCGGATCAGTGGAAATGACCCCAATCCTCGCGTGGAAATCCGCTGCATCTCGTTGACTTGCTGCTCCTATGCGCATGCCTTGGAGGAGGGCTATATCTTCACAAACGTACGAAAGCGCTTTGTCAAGAGAACCGCTTGAGTTCGCACCGAAATTCGCTTCTGCAAAATCCCAAGTCATAGACATCGCTTGCCGTCGAAACGTACTTACAACGAGTTCGTTTTGAGGTGCAGCACTCCAACTACAAATAGTGGAAGAGCTTTCTGACAACTTATCAACTACGAAGGCCAGGTATGTCGCCACCGCATCGGCGTATACGTTAGTTCTTCCAATGTCGGCCGTTTGCACATCCTGGCGCACGCGCTCCCGTGCCTCGGCCACGAGGTCACTGAAAGTGGTGAGTGCCACAAGCTGGCGTGGGGTGAATAGGTCGCAATGGCGAGTAAGGCCGTAGCGAGGAGTTGCCATGTACTGTGGATGTGTTGACAGCTCCGTCTCGGGCGCCCAGGCCGGCTCAGAGCTCGCTGCGACTCGCTCGTGCTCTTCGCTGGGCGGCAGGTAGATGCGGCCCCGCCTGCCCTCAGCCACAATCGCCAGCATCTGGGCGCCCATGCGGCCGGCGCGGCCCTCGGCACGCACATAGTCCAAGCCCACCGGGGAGCCACAGCAGACGCAGCGGGCGCCCTTGCGGCCCACGGTGCCCTCGGGCGGCTTGCCGGCGCCGCCGCGCACCTCGAAGCGGACGCGGGGCGGGGCGCCCGGCTCCACCACGGGCTCCACCCAGGTCTCCTTGCCCTTCTTGGTCGAGAGGGCGAAGGAGCGCACCAGGGGCATGGTGGCGCCGCAGGCGGGGTTGGGGCAGGTCACGGTGCGCGCCCAGAGCCAGGCGATCACGGTGAGATTTTGGATTTTGGATTTTGGGTTTTGGAGCTCATCAGCTGTGGCGTGGTGGTAGGAGCCGTCGGCTTCCTGCACCACCTGCACCTTTGGGTAGAGGTGGCCGATGCGCCGCTCGGCCTCGTCGCGCATCCACTTGCCGTAGTAGCGCACGTCTGCCGCAAGGCCCCTGGCGCCCTTCCAGGCAGGTGGTAGATGGGAGGTGGGAGGTGGGGGTGCATGGCGATCAGTGTGCGCGCTGTCGGCAGCGGCGCCCCATATGCCACCTCCCATCTGCGACCTACTCTCCGGGTTGACGGGGGGCATGCCGGCGAACCTGGGCGGGATCTCGATCAGGGCCTTGTTGATCAGCACGGCGACGGGGTTGAGGTCGGAGGCGTGGGCCTCCAGGCCGAGGCGCTGGGCCTCCAGCGGGATGGAGCCGCCGCCGGCGAAAGGGTCGTAGACCGGGGGCGGGCTGCCGCCGGTGGCGGCGTGGATGAGGCGGCGGGCGGTGGCGAGGACGCGCTCGTCGTTGCTGCTCTCCCACTGGACCAGCAGCTTGATGAAGCGGAACAGGCGCTGGCGGCGCTGCTCGGCGAGGGGCAGCTCCTGCCAGTCGGGCAGCTCGGGGGCGGGCAGGGCGTCAATCTCGGCCAGCAGCTCGGCGGGCACGCCGTCCTGGTCGGGGTCGTCAATGAGCGAGGCGAAGAGCACGGCGCGGCAGGCGGCGAGGGGGCGGCGGGCCCACCAGAGGTGCAGGGTCGAGGGGTGGCCGTGGCGGAGCGACTTCTCGCGGGCGGAGGCGGCGTTGATGTCGTCCAGGGGCAGGGCGACCTCGATCAATTTGCGAGTGGGCATAGTGGTAGGTGGGAGGTGGTAGGTGGTAGGTGGGGGTTGCGCCGCGGGCGTTGTGCTCTTGGGGGCAGCGCGAGCCCAGCTCCGGCCTACGCTAATGG
>DAOLDO010001034.1:0-2500 GCA_035327325.1 Chloroflexaceae bacterium
AAAGCCCGGGGCGGCCGGGGGGGGCAGGCAGGCCAGCCCGAGCATTGTCCCCGCCAGGGCTGCCCGCCACAGACCTCCCTCCCGTCGCCAGCGCGCCAGGGCCAGCAGCCCCCCCGCGAACAGCGCGGCGAACAGCGTCTCGCTCATGTACAGGCTGGCGAAGGTGGCGTAGGTCTGCAGCAGCGCCGCGCACCCGGCGGCCGCCAGGGCCGGCCCCTCGCCCCGCGTCAGCTCCCGCGTCAGCCGGTAGATCAGGTAGACTAGCCCGACGCTCAGCAGAATGTTCGGCAGGGCCGCCCGGTGCAGCACCTCCGCCGTGCTCAGCCCCGGGTCGGCCCCGGCGGCCCACAGCGACCCCGCCAGGAACAGCGGGTAGAGCGGCGCCCGCAGCCAGCGCCACTGCTCGTAGAAGCTCCAGCCCCGCCCGCCCAGCAGGTCGCGGGCGACCCTGATATACTCGACCTCGTCGTTGGCCGGCAGGTGCAGGGGCTGGGCCCACAGCAGCAGCCGCCAGAGCAGGGCCAGCAGCAGGATTGCCAGCAGGGGCAGCTTGTCGCGCGCGCGTCGCATCGCCCTATCATACCCGAACTGGCCGCGCCGCCCCGCTGATGGGCGGGTTGCGCGCCGCTGAGACCGACGTGGCCGGGCTACCCCGCCCGGGCGTCCCACGGGCACACGGCAGAGCCGCCCCGCCGGGGCGGCTCCAGCACCCCCGGCGCCCGCCGGGACGCCCCCTACCGCGCCTCGATCACCGCGCCCGCGCTCGCCCTGTAGCCGTTGCCCCAGGCGTCGCCGAAGCTCGCCTCGAGCGCCACGGGCGCCCCGCCATGGCCCCCCTGGGCGACGACCACGCCCAAGCTGTGCGTGTAGACCCCCGGCGGCAGCGCGCCGGGCGCGAGGGTCAGGGTGCCGCCGGCGCTCGCGCAGGCCGGCGTCGCTCCCGCGCATGGGTCGCCGTCAAAGGCCAGGTCGCCCGGCAGCCTCACGGTCAGCGTGGCGCCGTATGCCGCCGGGCCCAGGCTGGCGTACGCAAGCGTGAGGCTCAGCCCCTCGCCTGGGGCCGCCGTCGCCGCGCTCGGGGTCAGGCTCAGACTCACCAGCGGCGCGGCGGGCGGCTCGTACTCGATCGGCAGGGGCGCGCCGTCGCCCTCGGCCTCGAGGATGTAGCCGTTCTGCGCGCTTGTCGTCGCCACCACCGCGCGCCACCATCCCGGCGCCGGCCGGCTCACCACGTCCGTGGCCCAGCCAGCCACAGAGGGCGTCCCGCCAACACCGTCCACGGCCCCTGCCGGGTCGTAGCCCTGGCCCGGGGCGTAGAAGCGCACGCCCGCGCCGAAATCCTGGGGCGAGCCGCTCGCCCCCCGGTCGAGGTCGTAGGTGCGCAGCCTGAGCTCGAGCGTGCCCGGCGCGACGTAGAACCAGCTCGTCGTCGCCATCGGCGCCGCCCGGTGCTCCACGGTCGCGCCCAGCGTGGCCAGCCTGATCCGCGCGCCGTCGGCGGGCGCCGCGGCGTCGGGGGGCGTCGCCGGGTCGCCATCGGCGTCGAAGCCAGCCCGCGCGGCCCAGAAGTTCTCGTCGTCCCCCTGCGCCGCGAAGCGCAGCGCGTAGCGCCCGCACGGGGTCGGCGCGGCGATGCTGTGGAAGCTCGCCCACTGCTCGGCGGCGTCGCTCGGGGCGTACGACCGTTCCAGCAGCGAGCCTGGCGCGCCCGGCGCCGGCCTGAGCTCGGCGCCCCGGGCCCCCGCGCCGAGATCGTACAGCTCGAAGCTGGCGGCGCCGCGCAGCCCGTCGCCGCCTGCCCGGTCGGGGCTGCCCGACCCGTGCATCGCGGCGCTCCATAGCTCGACGGTCAGCGCTCGATCCCCGGGCCAGCTGCACGGCACGCTGATCAGCGCGTAGCCGTAGCCGCGTTCGGCGCCCGTGTAGAAGTACGCGCTCGTCGGCAGGGTGTCCGGGCCGCCCATCACCAGGAACGCCTCCGCCTCCAGGGGCGCCGGCCCGTCGTCGTCCACGATCGTCACCGTGGCCGTGTACGGGTCGCCGAGCGGCGCGCCGCTCGCCCCGCTGAGCTCCAGGCGCACCGTCTCGTACAGCTCCTCGTCCACCCCGTCGTCCACGAGCGCCAGGCTGATCGTCTGCGTCACGACGCCCGGCGGGAAGCTCAGCGTGCCGCTCTGGGGCGCAAAGTCCTCGCCCTCCCTCGCCGTGCCCCCGCCGCTCCCCGGCGGCAGCGTGCGGTAGTCAACCCTGGCCTCGGCGCCCTGGGGCTCGTCGAGGCGCACGACCACCAGCGCCAGCCCGGCGCCCTCGGCCACGATCGTCTCGGCCCGCTCGAAGCGCGCGCCCGGCTCGTCGTCATTGGTGATCGTGCCGACCCCGTCGGCGTCGCCGAGCTCGACCGCGTCGCCCTCGGCGCCCGCGCCCGTCAGCCGCACCCCGAACAGCTCGTCGGGCTCGTAGAGCGCGGCCTCGACCGCGTCCTCGTCCGCGACGCCCGGCT
>DAOLDO010001035.1:0-2499 GCA_035327325.1 Chloroflexaceae bacterium
GGCGGCGAGCGGCAGCCGTTCCAGCGGCTGTCGCCTGCCACCCTACGCCCTGCAAGTGGTGATCGGTTCCTAGGCCAGTGCCATTTGCAGGGCGCGCCTATCCTCTTCCAACAGGTCGGCGACCTTCACCTTGAGCGCCTGGGCTACTCGGTACAGTGTCATCACACCGATGCTGCGCTCTCCGCGCGTCGCGCCACCAACCTCTCCTCGCCACAGCCGGTAGGCGGTGTCATACGAGACTCCAGTCCGGCGCGAGAGCTCAGCCGCGTCGGGGATCCCGGCCGCCTCGGCTACCTCCTTTACCCTCAACCGAAGCATAGCGACTCCTGTCTGTCGATGAGACAGCTGAATTGTACGACTAAGCATTTCGCTTTGTCAATACGCTTAGGCTTGACAATTCTGCTTAAGCGTAATATCATCAGCACTACTGAGCGCATCCTGGTTTATGTGAGCATGAGCACAACAGCCTGTCTGCCTTCGATCAGGTTGTGCATCACAGTCCACACAAGTCCGCTGCTGTCCGCACACGTCCGCCACAGTCCAGAAAAGCGTTTACGCTTTTGGTCGGAGGTCTCTCAAAAGATGTCCACCACAGTCACTTGTAACCCCTTTTTGTCCCCTTGTAGATGTAGTACTTATTTGCTATGATTGGCCAACTGGCGAGCCCACTCGGCCGTCGTCATAGAGCCCACCGGCCGATACCGGGCGGCTCGTCAGCCCGCCTCATCCGAGGCGGCCCGCCAGGTCAGCGGGTTACAGCGACCAGCAAGAACCCCCGCGAGCGTATCGGCGCTCATCGGGGGTTCTGTGCATCTCATGGCCGGCGCTGCATTGCCGACGAAGGAAAAGAGCGACCGCCACCGGCGGACACCAGTGACGGTCGCTCAGATCGAAGTGCAGCGCCATCATAACAGGAGGGAGATCGAAGTGCAAGCCCTCACCAAGCGCGGCAGCACGCCGCAAACCCCGCCCGACCAGCCGCCCGCCGGGCCACTCGGCCCCGACGACCTGCTCACCTACACCGAGGCCGCCGCCTTCCTGCGCTGCCACCCGCGCACGGTGAAGCGCTATGTGCGCGAGGGCCGGCTAGAGACGGTTGGTCAGTCGCCCAAGATCTTCGTCACCCGGCGCGGCATCGCCGCCTACCAGGAGCACACCCGCCGTCACGGCCTGCTTGAGGCGAACCGCAATGCCGAAGCCTAAGGACCTCGCCAACAAGGACGGCAGTGTCTTCGAGGAGCCGCCGGGCTCCGGCAAGTGGCGCGCCCAGCTCTACATTGACGGCAAGATCGTGCGGCGCCGAGCGACCAGCGAGCGCAACGCCCATGCCAAGCTGCGCGAGCTGATCAAGCTGCGTGATGCCGGCGTGGAAGTCGGCACCGGGAAGATGAAGCTGTCGGCCTGGCTTGAGGAGTGGTACGTCATCCTGGCGCGCGCCAAGCGCAAGCCGGGGACAATTGCCGGCCACCGCGAGACATGCAACCGCTACGTCGTACCCTACCTCGGCGACCGCTCGGTGGACGCGATCCGCGCAAAGCAGATCGACGAGTGGCGCGACATGCTCACGAGCCGGGGGTTGGCCGAATGGACGATCAAGAACGCCTTCAACCGCCTCAACTCGGCCCTCAACGTCGCGGTGAGGCGCGGCATGATCCTGCGTAATCCCTGCGACCAGGTCGAGTTCCCGCCACCCCCAGGCGAGCGGCGCACTGCGGTGCTCGACACCACCCAGCTGCTCGCGCTGCTCGACGTGCTTGCGGAGCATCGGCAGTATGCGATATTTGTGGTGGGCGGCACCCTTGGCCTGCGGCCGTCTGAGCTCATCGGCCTGCGCGTCGGCGCTCTGACCCTCGACGGCGACAGTCCAAGCCTGGTGGTGCGCGAGCAGCTGCAGCGCATCAAGGACGGCGACGGCAAGACGGTGCTTCACCGCGAGCGCTCAACCAAAGGCGGCCGCGAGGACAAGCCCAACCCGCGCACCATCCCGCTCACGGCCGAGCTGGTGGTCGTGCTCCGCAAGCATTTGGCGGCGATGACGGAGGAGCGCGCGAAGCGCGGCGTCGAGCCGGCCGAGCCGGGCCCAGACGAGCTGCTCTTCGTGACCGAGCGCGGCGCGCCGATCAACGACCGTAACCTGCTACGCACCCTGCACCGCGCCTGTGCGCGGGCCGGCGTGCCGCGGGTGAGCCTCCACAGCCTGCGCCACACCGCCGGCAGCGTGATGCTCGCCCAGGGCGCACAGATCATCGACGTGTCGGCCGTGCTCGGCCACGCCAACGCCAATATCACGGCGAGCATCTACGGACACAGCTTCGACGCCGGGAAGCGCAGCGCGGTCGCTGCCGCGAGTGCTGCCCTGCTGCGGAGAGGGTAAATCTAATGACGACTCCCGCTACGACTCCCACCACCCCCAAAACACACGGAAACGCGGAACCCCTGATGCAGGAATTCCGCGTCCCAGAGCAGTGGAGCGACGGGGATTCGAACCCCGGACCTCCT
>DAOLDO010001036.1:0-2495 GCA_035327325.1 Chloroflexaceae bacterium
GGCGCAGGGCGTCGAGGGCGGCGGCTGGGTCGAAGGGGGTGGCGGCGCGGGCGCGCACCTCGCGGGCGAGCACGACCTTCTCGAGGCGGCCGGCCCTGAGGTCGGCCACGGCCTCGGCGACGATGGCGCGCCACTGGCCGGGGGGGAGGGCGCCCTCCAGGCGCACGCCCTCGCCGAGGCGCGGGGGTCGCCAGGTGCGGCCGAGCAGGTCGCGCAGGCGGCGGGCGGCCGAGAGGTGCAGGGCGATTGACGAGGTGGAGGGGCCGACCAGGCCGTTGACGGTCAGGCTGGCCCGCTCGCCGTCGGTGGCGAGGACGAGGCGGGGGAGCAGAAGCAGGCCGTCGGCGTAGCCATCCCACTGGCCGTCGCTCGGGCGCAGGGGGTCGAAGGCGAAGCCGGCGGCGGCCATGGGGCCGGCGAAGGGCAGGGCGGGGTCGGCATCAACGGCGGCGCTGGCGATCAGCTCGCGCCAGGCGGCGGCCGCGGCGGCGAAGCGCTCGGGGCCGTCGGCGGCGAAGCTCCAGGCGGCGCCGAGGCCGGCCACGGCGAGGCCGTCGGCGGGCCGGCTCCAGAACAGGCGGTTGTGGGTGACGCCGAGGCCGCGGGCGAAGAGGGCGAGGGGGTCGCGGGGGCGCACCTCGGCGGTGACGCTGACCAGGACGGGGCGACCGAGGCGGCGCGAGCGCCGCCGGGCCACCTCGGCCTGCTCCTCCATGCGCGGCAGCTCGCGCAGGGCCGTTGTGGCAACGCTGACACCAAGCATCGGGCGGTAAAGCTCCGGCCGGCCAGGCGGGCCGGCGTGACAGTGGCGAGTCCTCCACTCGCATTATACCGCGGTTCCCCGGGGCTACCCGGGGAAGCCCAGCCCGCGCTCGCGCATGCTGACGTAGCGCCCGCGGCCGATCACGAGGTGGTCGAGGACCTCGCAGTCGAGCAGCTTGCCGGCCTCGACGATCTGGCGGGTGACCAGGATGTCCTCGGGCGAGGGCGAGGGGTCGCCCGAGGGATGGTTGTGGGCGAGGATGAGGGCGGCGCTGTTGCGCCTGACCGCCTCCTTGAAGACCTCGCCGACGCGGATCATCGCGGTGTTGACCGAGCCGATGTAGATCGTGACGACCTGCTGCACCCGGTTCTTGGTGTCGAGCAGCACCGCCCTGAGGTGCTCCTGGTCGAGGTGCGACATCTCGACCATAAGGAGCGAGGCGGCGTCGGAGGGGCTCTTGATCTGAAAGCGCTCGTCGGGCCCGGCAAGCAGCAGGCGACGCCCGATCTCGAGGGCGGCCTTGACCGTAGCGGCCTTGGCCTCGCCCATGCCGCGGCGCCGGCAGAGCTCGCCGTGCTCGACCCGGAGCAGCCCGGGCCAGCCGCCGCACTCGGCCAGGATCTGCTGGGCGAGCTGGAGCACGTTGAGGCCCGGCACGCCGACGCGCAGGAGGATCGCGAGGAGCTCGGCGTCGCTGAGGGCGGCGGGACCGGCGGCGGCGAGGCGCTCGCGGGGCTGATCGGCCGCGGGCAGCTCCTTCATGCGCAGGCGGTACTCGGTCATGGCGCGCTCCTGGGGGGAGGGGGGGGCGGGGACGTCACATGGTGTACCGCCAGGGGGCGCGGGGGGATACGGCGGGCGCGCGGCGATGCCCCCGGCACGGGCGTGCCGAGGGCCGGGGGAGTTATGGTGGGGCGCCCTAGATCGCGACGAGAACTTCCTCCTCGACGGGGAGTCGCTCGTCGAGCCAGGCGCGCACGCTGGGGTAGCGCAGGGTGAGGCCGAGGTCGTGCCGGAGGCGGCTGTTGTCGAGGCGCACCGAGGCGGTGAGGGTGCCGACGATGGCCGGGTCGAGGCCGGCGGCGAGGGCGGCGGCGGGCGAGAAGGCGCGGGGCGGGACCATGCCCAGGCGCTGGCGCACCTCGCTCAGCAGCTCGATCTGGCGCAGGGGCTGGTCGTCGCCGACGTTGTAGATCGCGCCGGGCTGGCCGTCTGTGGCCACGGCGGCGAGGATATCGAGCAGGTCGTCAATATGGATATGGGAGACGAAGTTGCGCCCGTCGCCGTAGAGGGTGGCAATGCCCTGCTCGACGGCGTCAACCAGGTCGCGGTCGGGGCCGTAGATCGAGCCGCAGCGCAGGATGATCGCGGGGAAGCGGTGCTCGCGGGCGGCGCGCATGATCGTCTGCTCGGCCTCGACCATCACGGCGCCGAGGGCGTGGGCCGGAGCGACCGGGTGGTCCTCGGAGACCAGGTCGTCGCCGGCGTCGCCGTAGGGGGACACGTTCGAGGTGAAGACATAGCTCTTGACCGTGCGGGCGCGCGAGCAGGCGGCGATCAGGTGCTGGTTGCCGTCCACGAAGGTGCGGCGGACGGAGCCGTTCTCGATCACCAGGCGCGAGGTGAGGTTATAGACGTAGTCAACGCCGTCGGCGACGCCGACCAGGCTGTCGGGGCGGGTCAAGGCGCCCGCCCAGACGCACCTGCCGCGGGAGGGGGGACGTTCGAATAA
>DAOLDO010001037.1:0-2494 GCA_035327325.1 Chloroflexaceae bacterium
CACGGCGGTGGCGCAGCGCGCGGCCAGGGCCGTCAGCGCGAGCCCGCGCAGCGCCAGGTCGCGCGACACCGTGTCGAGCACCAGGGCCTGGCGCGCCGGGATGTCGAAGACCTGCAGGCAGCCCGCGGCGAAGGCGAAGACGACCACCTGCCACGCCTGCACGCCCCCCGCGCCCACCAGCCAGCCGAAGCCCCCCATCAGCAGCAGCGCGGCCACGGCCACGGCCAGGAGCTGCCGCGGCCGGTCGGCCCGGTCGGCGATCGTGCCGGCGGCCAGGCCGAACAGCAGCGAGGGCAGCATGCGCGCCGCGAAGATCAGGCCGACGGCCACCGCCCCGCCACCCGCCTCCAGCGCGAGCCAGGCGGTCGCGGTGCGCTCAAGCCCGTGGGCCGCGCTCGCGGCCACGCCGGAGCACCAGAGGCGGCGGAAGGCGGGCGACCGGAACGGCGTCACGCGTGCTCGCCCCCCGGCCCGCCCGCGGCGTCCACTTCGTGCGCTGCGTGGCGGTCAGGGGCGCCCGGCCCGAGGCGCGGCGCCGCGGTGGGCCTTCCGGAGGGTGCGGGGTCATTCATGCCGCAAGTATACCAGGGGGCGCCGCTCGTGCCCCGAGCCGCCGCGCCGGCGCTCAGAACAGGCGCTGCTGGCGCGGCTCATCGCCCGGCTGCGGCGGCTGCTGGCCCTTCAGCGCCCAGCCCAGCAGATCAGTCAGTCCAAGCTCGTCGGCCCACCGGCGGAGGTAGGCCACATCGAGCGCGTCATCCTGCACGCGCAGGATCGCCTGCACATCCCGCCACTGCCGGTCGGATGGGGCCAGCTTGTACCACTCCAGCTTCGCCAGCACGGTGTCCTCGGCGCTCGCCACGCGCAGCGCCCCGCCCGGCTCGCCGGGGATCTCCACGACCTGCGCCCGCTGAAACTGGGCGACCTCGAAGGGTCGGCCCGAGGCGAGGTAGACGTCAATTTGAAAGCCGGTGGCCCTGTCGTAGGCGCAGAAGCTCGCCCGCCGCGTCCAGTCTGCCCGCGCCTCGGGGAGCCGCACGAGGGCGTCGGTGATGTCGCTGGGCAGCAAGGTGAAGTCGGCGCGCAGCGCGTCCGCGAGGCCGCCGGCAGCGCCGGGGGCCAGGTTCAGCACCACGTCGAGGTCGCGGGTGACGCGGTACTCGCCGTGGACGACTGCGGCCACCGAGCCGACGATCACGTAGGGGATGGCCTGCGCGTCGAGGGTGGCCCCGACGCGCAGCGCCAGGGCGAGCGGGTCAACCGGCGTGGGCATGAGGACGAGTCCTTCGAGCAGAGCCGCCCCGCGCGCATGCTGCCCTGGCGTGAGCCGCTGGAGGGCGAGGGTGTAGCCTAGTTCGCGTGGGCCCGCGCCCGGCTTCCGCCGTCGGATGCCTGCCAGGGCCAGCCGGTCGGCCATGCGGTTCATGTCGCGGGCCAGCTCCAGCTTCCGCGCAGGCGACAGCGAGCGGAGGGCGGCGATTAGCTCCGCCTCGACGTGGGCTGGCGTATCAGTGGCGAGGGGTACGCGTTGCGACGGCATCCGGTCGCGCCTTGATCCTGTTGCAGCGCCGTCCGCTGGTGCAGCCTCAGCACCGCGGAGCTCGGTCTCCCGCCTATGATAGCACGCGACCGCGGACCTGTATCGAGCTACTGGCCGATCGAGCGAATCAGAAGCCGCCGGTCGGGGCGGCGGCAACAGCAAGGAGCTGTGGCGGGCGGGGATTCCCTGGACGGCACAGCAGCGCCGCCCACCACAGGGGACGGCGTGCTAGTCCGCGGCGGCGACCCGTTTGGTCGGTCGCTTGCGCTCAGACTTGGGAATCAGGCCGAAGGCCTTGACGATCCGCGAGTCCTCGCCGAACTGCGCGAGCACCTGGAGGTAGGCGCCGCGCATCGCATCGCGGAAGGTTCGCGCGCAGGCGCGCCTGTGGGCACGGGCTTCGTCGAGCAGGCGCTCCAGGCGCTCCTCCTCGCGCTCGGCGGCGGCCAGGGCCGTCTCGTGGACCTCGAGGGTGTCAAGGCTGTAGGCCGGGTTCACCGGCCTGTAGCCGGGAAGATCCCGCAGCGCCCTGAGGGCCGTGCGAAACTGCTCGATCACCGCCGTCGGAATGTTCACTACTTGAGCCATACGAACGGTCTCCTCTGCTATGGGGGCTGCAACGTCGCCGTCCACCGCTCAGTATCGCGGCCTGCCGTTACCAGGGCGTACCAGGCGGCGCGACGCCCGGTTGAGGTCCGATCGTGCCCAGGTGAAGTCCGATCGCGCCCGGTTGAGGTCCGATCGTGCCCAGGTGAAGTCCGATCGTGCCCAGGTGAGGTCCGATCGGCCCCAGCTGTCTTGTAATCGGGCCCATCTGGAGTCCGGTCGGGCCCGGCTGTCAGCCTGTTGGAGCGCACGGCCTAAGACAAGGTTCGTGGGCGCTTTACCGTTCTGCGCCACCGCAGACCTCACCCCCCGGCCCCCTCTCCGCAGCGGAGAGGGGGAGCCGAGCAA
>DAOLDO010001038.1:0-2493 GCA_035327325.1 Chloroflexaceae bacterium
GAAGAAGCTTTACCCAACACTCAACCCATCAGAATAGCTCGGACGGAGTACTAGAGGCTCGGCGTGCCTCGCAGCGGCAGAGCCTCGCTCATCCCTTCGTGATCTTCGTGGCCTTCGTGGTCGATCATAAGCAGCCCATCGGACGA
The DNA here is from genome assembly GCA_035327325.1 of Chloroflexaceae bacterium. Classification (GTDB taxonomy): domain Bacteria; phylum Chloroflexota; class Chloroflexia; order Chloroflexales; family Chloroflexaceae; genus CAIWXH01. The sequence continues at coordinate 147 of DAOLDO010001038.1, forward strand.
GACTTCCATTCAAGCCGCAACGCCGCCGGCCCGGCCGAAGGCCCGCTCGACGAGGGCCACGGCCCGGCCCACGCCGTCCTCGGCGGCGACGATCTGGCCGACGGCGGCGGCGCGGCGCCTGACCGCCGGCGAGTCGGCGGCCTCGATGGCGCGGGCCAGGCCCTCGGCGGTGAGGCGCCGGCGCGGGATTGGCGCGGGCCCGACGCCCAGGGCCGCGACGCGCTCGGCCCAGAAGGGCTGGTCGGCGAAGAAGGGCACCAGGATCGAGGGCACGCCGGCCAGCAGGCCCGCCCCCGTGGTGCCCGAGCCGCCGTGGTGGACGACCGCGCCCATGCGCGGGAAGAGCCAGGCGTGGGGCGCGCCGTCGATCATCTGCACCGAGGGCGGCAGCTCCTCGGCGTGCATGCCGCCCCAGCCGCGCATCAGCAGGCCGCGGCGCCCGCTCAGCTCGAGGGCGCGCAGGGCCAGCTCGGCGGTGCGCCTGGGGCTGCGCGTGCTCATGCTGCCGAAGCCGACGTAGACCGGCGGGTCGCCCGCGGCGAGGAAGGCCGCGAGGTCGGGCGGGGGCGCGTAGGCCGCGGGGGCGTCGAGGAACCAGAAGCCGGTGACGTGGGCGCTGGGCGGCCAGTCGGCGGGCCTGGGCACCAGCAGCCGGCTGAAGGCGTAGAGGGCCGGCGCGCCGGCGCGGAGGTCGCGCGAGAAGGTGGGGCGCCAGGGCAGCGGGGCGAGGCCGAAGTCGCGGCGGGCCCGGTTCATGGTGGGCCGCATCACCGTCCAGAAGAGCTGCTCGGAGAGCTGGTGCGACAGGCGGTTGACGGCCGGCGCGCGCACGGGCGGGGCCGGCAGCAGCGGCGCGTGGAACTCGCCCGTGGCGCCGAGGGGCTGGAGCAGGGCGGTGACGTGGGGCACGCCGCGCAGCCGGGCCGCCGCGTCGGCCGAGTAGTAGATCGCCCCGAGCGAGACCAGGCCGTCGGCGTCGGCGCAGGCGGCCACGATGTCGTCGCGGGCCTGGGCGTAGCTCTCGTCCATGGTGTCGCGGATAAGGCGCAGCAGCCGGCCAGGGTGGCGGCTCTCGACCATGGCGCGGCCCTCGTCGCTCTGGAGCACGGCCATGATGTCGCCGGCGATCGGGCCGAACTCCAGACCGTGCTCGCGGGCCAGGCCCTCGAACTGGGCGTAGGAGGCGAGGCGCACGGCGTGGCCCGCCCGGCGCAGGGCCGCGCCGAGGGCGACCCCGGGCTGCACGTCGCCGCGCGAGCCGACTGCTAAAATGGTGATGTTCATAGGCATGAAGCTCGCAAGGGCCGGGCGCTCGTCCGGCCCGCAGGATGAGAGGTGGCGCCCCTATTATGCACGAGATTGAGGCCCTGATCGCGGACCTGGCCGCCCTCCCCGCCCCGCCCGACGCCGTGAACATGTACGCGGCCGACGGATCGCCCGGCAACACGATACGCCGGGCGAACCTGGCCCTGGCCCTGCGGCTGGCCCGCGAGCGGGGGCCCGACCTGCTGCTGGTGGGCGAGGCCCCGGGCTACAACGGGGCCAGGCGCACCGGCGTGCCCTTCACCAGCGAGCGCCTGCTGCTGGCGGGCCTCTCGCCCCTGGGCCAGTTCGGCGCCGGGCGCGGCTTCCGGCTGGCGACGGACGACGGGCGCACCTCGTCCGAGCAGACGGCGACGATCGCCTACCGCGAGCTGAGCACCCTGGGCCTGTTCGCCGCCGGCTGGAACGCCTACCCGCTGCACCCGCACCGCCCCGGCGCCGACCAGAGCAACCGGCCGCCCCGCGCCGGCGAGCTGGCCCTGGGCCGGCCCCTGCTGGCCCGCTTCCTGGCCCTCTTCCCTGGAGTCCCGGTCGTGGCCATGGGCAACGTGGCCGCCGCGGCCCTCGCCGCTCTCGACAAGGATTACGTCAAGCTGCGCCACCCGGCCCAGGGCGGGGCGCGGATCTTCGCCGAGGGGCTGCGGGCCTTCGCCCAGAGGCGGCACGGGGGCCAGGGCGCGGTATAATGGCCCGGTGCGCAAGCTTGTCTGGAATGGAGCCCCTATGCCCCGCCCGCTGCCGCTGATCATCATCCTCGTGCTCGCCCTCGGGGCCTGCGGTGGGCCCGGCGCGCAGGCGCCCACGGCGGCTGTAGGAACGCCCGCCGGCGCCGCCCCGCCCGCCACAACGGCACTCGCGCCAGCGCAGACGGAGGCCCCGGCGGCCGCCAGCCCCACGGCGGAGCCGGCGCCCACGGCGGAGCCGACCCGGCAACCCCGCCCGACCAACACGGGCAACCCGCTGCTGCCCACGGCCCCGCCCCAGATCACCCCCCGCCCCACTGTCGCGCCCTCCCCGCTCGAGG
>DAOLDO010001039.1:0-2492 GCA_035327325.1 Chloroflexaceae bacterium
GGATTTCCCCCCCCGCCCGAATAAAGGGGGCCCGCCTACCCGCCGCAGCCATTGACAGAAGCTGTGCAAACGGGCTATACTCGAAAGCGGTAGGGGAGTAGCCGCTCGCAGCGTGCGAGACGCAGCGTCGTCACTACGGGGCCTCGCCCCCGGCGCCGCGACCGTGCCCCGGGGCACGCAGGCAAGACCACCACGGCGACGCGCGTGGTGGTCTTTGTTTTGTGCCGGACTACGCGCATTGTGGTGAGGAGCACCAGATGGACCTGATGACGGTCGGCCTGATCCTGGTAGGGCTCGTGATGCTGGCGGCCGGCGGCGAACTGCTGGTGCGCGGGGCCTCGGCCCTGGCCACCCTGGCGGGCATCTCGCCCCTGGTGGTCGGGCTGACCGTGGTGGCCTTCGGCACCAGCGCCCCCGAGCTGGCGGTCAGCATCCAGGCCGGCCTCGGCGGGAACACCGACATCGCAGTGGGCAACGTGGTCGGCTCGAACATCTTCAACGTGCTGCTGATCCTCGGCGCCTGCGCCCTGATCGCGCCCCTGGTGGTCTCGGCCCAGCTGGTCAGGCGCGAGGTGCCGATCATGATCGCCATCTCGCTGCTGCTCGTCCCCCTGGCCCTCGACGGCCGGATCGGCCTGCTCGACGGCCTCCTGCTCACCGCCGGCATCGTCGTCTACAACGTCTGGTCGGTGGTCAGCAGCAGGCGGGAGACGGCCGCCGCCAGAGCCGAGTACAAGGAGGCTGTCGGCGAGGCGCCGCGGGCCCCCGAGCGCCGTGGGCGCCAGGCAGCGGTCAACCTGGGCCTGCTGCTGGTCGGCCTGGTCGTGCTGGTCCTCGGGGCGCGCCTGCTGGTGGACGGCGCCGTGGGCCTGGCCCGCGGCCTGGGCGTGAGCGATGTGATCATCGGGCTGACGATCGTGGCCGCCGGCACCTCGCTCCCCGAGGTGGTGACCTCGATCATCGCCACCTTCCGGCGCGAGCGCGACATCGCCATCGGCAACGTGGTCGGCTCGAACATCTTCAACATCCTGGGCATCCTCGGTATCTCCGCCATGGTCACCCCGGGCGGCCTGAACGTGGCCCCGTCGGTGATCAACTTCGACCTGCCGGTCATGATCGCCGTGGCCCTGGCCTGCCTGCCGGTCTTCTTCACCGGCATGAGCATCGCCCGCTGGGAGGGAGCCCTCTTTCTGTTCTACTTCGTGGCCTACACCGCCTACCTGATCCTGGCGGCCACCCAGCACGACGCCCTGCCGGCCTTCAGCGGGGTGATGGCTACCTTTGTCCTCCCCCTGACAGTCGTGACTCTGCTGGTCCTGGGGGCCCACGCCTTCTACCGTCTTCAACGGGGGGGGCGCAAGGACCGGCTGAGCGCGGCGGACTAGCCCGCCGCAATCACTCGGCGACGACGATCACCCCCTCCTCGGTGTGGCCCGGCACGGCGCAGAAGAAGCGAAAGGTGCCGGCCTGGCCGGCGGGGAAGCTCAGCACGGCGTCCACGCGGGCCTCGGCCGAGACGGTGCGCGGGCCGCCGGGCAGCTCGACGGTCAGGCTGTGGGCAATGTCGTCGCGGTTCTGGAACCTGATGAAGACCTGCTCGCCCACCCTGGCCTCCAGCCCGGGCGGGTCGTAGCCGGCGGCGGTCACGGTCAGATCGAGGCGGCGCTCGGCGGGCATTGGCCCGCCGCAGGCCGCCAGGGCCAGCAGGGCGAGGATCAACCCGAGATAGTGCGCAAATGGAGACACATCACTGCCTTCTAGCTGCTGCTACAGCTGACACTTCTGGCGCCACAGCCGACGAGGAGCCGTCGCGACCAGCCCAACGACGACAACCATTGTACCCAGCGAATGTACCCAGCGAACCCGTAGACGCCGGCGCGGTCCGCACGCGCACCGCGCCCTGGAAGGGAAGCTGCCATGCTCACCGCAATCGTGCTCACAACTATCGCCGCCGCCCCCCTTGGCCTGATCGCCCGCAGGCTGCCCAGGCCCGCGGTGGGCTGGATCCTCGCGATCCTGCCGCTGGTTGCCTTCGCCTTCTTCGCCGCCCAGGCTCCCGCGGTGGTGGGCGGCGCCCGCCTCGTCGAAGCGACGCCGTGGGCGCCCGCCGCGGGGGTTGAGCTGCGCTTTAGCCTCGACGGGCTCAGCTTGCTCTTCGGCCTCCTGGTGAGCGGGATCGGGGCCTCGGTCTTCGTCTACACCGCGTACTACATGGCCGGCGACCCGGGCATGGGCCGCTTCTACATGTACCTGACCGTCTTCATGGGCTCGATGCTCGGGCTGGTCCTTGCCGACAATATTCTAGCGCTGTTTGTCTTCTGGGAGCTCACCTCGGTCAGCTCCTACCTGCTGGTGGGCTACAAGCACGACTACCCCGAGGCCCGCCGGGGCGCCCAGATGGGCCTGCTGCTCACCATGGGCGGGGGCCTGGCACTCCTGGTCGGGATGGTGCTGCTGGGCGCGGCGGCGGGCTCGTACACCATCTCGGAGAT
>DAOLDO010001040.1:0-2487 GCA_035327325.1 Chloroflexaceae bacterium
GTCGCGGTGGACCTCCCGGCCCCGCCGGCGCCCGCCGCGCCACCGCCCGACCTGCCCGAGGAGCTCGGCCGGCCCTGGCTGCCGCCGCCGGTCTACGCGCGCCTGGCCGCCGCCGGCGAGCCCCAGGCCGAGTTGCGCCCCGCCACGGCCCTGATGCTGCGCTTCGGCGGGCCCGACTACGACGAAGACGCGGCCGCGGGGGCGACGCTCGACGCCTTTATCCGCTGGGCCCAGGCGGTGATTGCGCGCTACGGCGGCTGCCTGCTCGACCTGACCATGGGCCACAGCACCAGCTACCTCTACGCCGCGTTCGGCGCCCCGGCCGCCCACGACGACGACAGCGCGCGGGCCGTGGCGACCGCCCTCGAGCTGCGGGCCCCGCCGCCGGCCCTGGCCGCCGTGAGCGCGATCCGGATCGGCATCGCGCAGGGCCAGGTGCGGGCCGGCCTGATCGGGGGCGAGGGGCGCCGCGCCTACGCCGCCCTGGGCGACCCGGCGAACCTGGCCTTCCGCCTGATGCAGAGCGCCCCGCCCGGCGAGATCCGCTGCGACGAGGCGAGCGCCAGGGCCGCGGGCCGCCGCTGGGCCTTCGAGCCGCTGCCGCCGCTCCGCCTCAAGGGCAAGGCTGGCCTGCGCGCGGTGCTCAGGCCCACGGGCTCACCCGCGGCGCCCTCGGCCGGCGACGCGGGCCCCCTGGTCGGGCGCGCCGCCGAGCGCGGAAGGCTCGCCGGGGCCGTCGCCGAGGTCGCCGGCGGCGCGTTTCGCCTGCTCGTGATCGAGGGCGAGGCGGGGATCGGCAAGTCGCGCCTCGCCGCCGAGCTGCTCGCCGAGGCCGAGGGCCGCGGCCTGCGCACCCTGGCGGGCGCGGGCCAGAGCATCGAGCAGCAGACGCCCTACCGCGCCTGGCGCGAGGCCCTCGCCCCGTGGCTCGGCGACGCCCCGGCCTTCGCCTCGCCCGACCTGGCCGAGCGGCTGCCGCTGCTCAACGACATCCTCGACCTCGGCCTGCCCGCGACGCCCCTGACGGCCAGCCTCGAGCCGCGCCTGCGCAGCGAGAGCCTGGGCGAGCTCGTCGTGGCCCTGCTGCGGTCGCGCGCCGCCCCGCAGGCCCTCATCCTCGAGGACGCCCACTGGCTCGACGGCAGCTCCTGGGCCCTGGCCGCGCGCGTGGCGCGGGCCTTCGCCGCGGCGGGGGCGCCGCTGCTGCTGGCCCTCACCCTGCGCCCCCTCGACCCCGCCGACCCCGGGCTCGCCCAGCTCGCCGCCCTGCTCGCCCTGCCCGGCGCCGAGCGGCTCAGCCTCGGGCCCCTCGCCGACTCCGACGTGGTCGCCCTCGCCGCGGCCCGCCTCGGCGTCGGCCCCGACGCGCTGCCGCCCGAGGCCGGGGCCCTGCTGCGCCGACGCGCCGGCGGCAACCCGCTCTTCGGCGAGGAGCTGGCGGCGGCCATGCGCGACCAGGGCCTGCTCGCCGTGAGCGCCCCGCCCGGCGAGCCCCCGCGCTGCGAGCTGCGCGGCGACCTCGACGCCGCGGGCGACCTGCTCGCGGGCTCGCTCCAGGGCCTGCTGCTCGCCCGCCTCGACCGGCTGCCGCCCGCCGAGCGGCGCGCGCTCAAGGTCGCCTCGGTGGTCGGCCCGGTCTTTCCCTACGGGCCCGCGCGCCACGCCTACGCCGCATCGGCGGGCGACGAGCCGGCGCTGAAGAACCACTTCCGGCGCGCCGCGGCCCTCGGCTTCACCTGGCTCGAGTCGCCCGAGCCCGAGCTGGCCTACCGCTTCCGCCACGTCCTGGTGCGCGAGGCCCTCTACGAGACCATGCTCTTCGCCGAGCGCCGCGCTCTGCACCGCGCCGTGGCCGCCTGGTACGAGGGCGACGCGGGCGGCGGGCCGGGCCCGGGCGACCCGCGCGTCCCCCTGCTCGCCCACCACTTCCGCCACGCCGAGGAGCCGGGGCGCGAGCGCCACTACGCGCGCCTGGCGGGGATCGGGGCCGCCGACCGCTACGCCAACGCCGAGGCGTCCGCCTTCTTCAGCCGGGCCCTCGAGCTGACCGGGCCGGGCGACGCGGCGGGGCGCTACGAGCTGCTGCTGGCCCGCGAGCAGATCCACGACCGCCGTGGCGCGCGCGAGGCCCAGCTGGCCGACCTGGCCGCCCTCGAGGAACTGGCCGCCGCGGCGGCCCACGCGCCCTGGCAGGCCGAGGTCGCCCTGCGCCTGGCGAGCTACCACACGGTCACGGGCGACCAGGGGGCGGCGGTCGCGGCCGCGGAGCGGGCCCTGGCCCTGGCCGGCGACGACCCGGCCCGGCGCGTCCGCGCCCACCTGGGCTGGGGCAAGGCCCTGCGCTTCCTGGCGAGCTACGAGCCGGCCCGGCGCCAGCTCGAGCGGGCCATCGAGCTGGCCCGCGCCGGCGGGCTGGCCCAGGCCGAGGCCGAGGCCCTGCGCCAGCTCGGCGCCGTGGCCTACTTCCAGGACGACTTCGCCGCCGCC
>DAOLDO010001041.1:0-2486 GCA_035327325.1 Chloroflexaceae bacterium
GGGCCCGAAGATACCCATCGGCTTCGGCTGCGCGTGGGAGAGATGGAGGCCCGAAAGCGTCCAGATCATGGCGGCGCCCTGTAGCGGGGGTCGTAGCGTGCTGCGAGCACTAACCGCCGCATAATAGCAGCCCCCGCCGGGCGGGGCAAATCGCCCCACGATCAGCACACAGGTTCTTCTTTCCGTTGGACAAACGGGCGAGAATCTGGTATACTATCAGGTGGCATTTAACGCGTTACGAAGCGGCGGAGTACACATGGAGATTGGAATTGTCAGGCCCGTCAACATCACCACCGAGGTGCGCACGGCCTACCTGAGCTACGCGATGAGCGTGATCGTCTCGCGCGCCCTCCCCGACGCGCGCGACGGGCTCAAGCCGGTGCAGCGGCGCATCCTCTACGGGATGTGGGACATGGGCTTCCGCGCCAACCAGCCCTACAAGAAGAGCGCGCGCATCGTCGGCGACGTGCTCGGCAAGATGCACCCCCACGGCGACTCGTCGGTCTACGACGCCCTGGCGCGCCTGGCGCAGCCGTGGAACATGCGCTACACCCTGGTGGACGGCCAGGGCAACTTCGGCAGCGTGGACGGCGACCCGCCGGCCGCCATGCGCTACACCGAGGCCCGCCTCTCGCACATCGCCGAAGAGATGCTGTTCGACATCGACAAGAACACCGTAGACTTCCGCGACAACTTCGACTCCTCCTACAGCGAGCCCACGGTGCTCCCGGCCATGCTGCCCAACCTGCTGCTCAACGGCGCGGCCGGCATCGCGGTGGGCATGGCCACCAATATTCCGCCGCACAATCTGCACGAGCTGTGCGACGCGATCAGCTACCTGATCGACAACCCCGAGGCCACGGTCGAGGAGCTGATCAAGATCATCCCCGGCCCCGACTTCCCCACCGCCGCCAGCATCCTCGGCACCGAGGGCATCCTGGCCGCCTACTCCACCGGCCGCGGCCAGATCACCCTGCGCGCCAAGGCCCACATCGAGGAGGCCGCCCGCGGCGCCTTCAACATCGTCGTCACCGAGCTGCCCTACCAGGTCAACAAGGCCCGCCTCCAGGAGCGCATCGCCGAGCTGGCCAAGGACCGCAAGATCGAGGGCGTGCGCGACGTGCGCGACGAGTCCGACCGCTCGGGCATGCGCCTGGTGATCCTGCTCAAGCAGGACGCGCAGCCCAAGAAGGTGCTCAACGCGCTCTACAAGCACACCCAGATGCAGACCACCTTCGGCATCAATATGCTCGCCCTGGTGGACGGCGGGCGCCAGCCCAAGGTCCTGACCCTCAAGCGCATGCTCCAGGAGTATGTCGCCCACAGGCAGGAGGTGATCCGGCGCCGCACCGAGTACGACCTCCAGAAGGCCAAGGCCCGCGCCCACATCCTCGAGGGCCTCAAGATCGCCCTCGACAATATTGACGAGATTATTCGCACGATCCGCGAGTCGCGCACCACCGAGAGCGCCCGCAACAACCTGATCCGCAACTTCACCCTCACCGAGATCCAGGCCAACGCCATCCTCGAGATGCAGCTGCGACGCCTGGCCGCCCTCGAGCGCAAGAAGATCGAGGACGAGTACCGCGAGGTGATCAAGCTGATCGCCGAGCTCGAGGACATCCTCGCCAACCCGCGCAAGGTGCTGCACCTCATCCAGAACGACCTCAAGACGCTCAAGGAGAAGTACGGCGACGAGCGCCGCACCCGCATCATCCCCGATGTCACCGGCGAGGTGAGCGACGAGGACCTCATCCCCGATATCCGCGTCCTGATCACCTTCACCGACCGCGGCTACATCAAGCGCCAGGCCGCCGACGTCTACCGCACCCAGCGCCGCGGCGGCCGCGGGATCAAGGGCATGATCACCCGCGAGCAGGACATCGTGCGCCACCTGCTCACCTGCGGCTCCCTCGAGAACCTGCTCTTCTTCACCGACCGCGGCAAGGTCTACCAGCTCAAGGCCCACGAGGTGCCCGACAGCTCGCGCACCGCCAAGGGCCTCCCCCTGGTCAACCTGATCAGCCTCGAGCCCGGCGAGCAGGTCACCAGCATGCTCGCCGTCCCCGACTTCAACGGCGAGTACCTGGTCATGGCCACACGCCGCGGCAAGATCAAGCGCACTCTGCTGCGCGAGTACAGCCAGGTGCGCTCCAACGGCCTGATCGCCATCGGCCTCGAGGAGGGCGACACCCTCGGCTGGGTCCAGGTCAGCCACGGCCAGGAGGACATCCTCATGACCACCGTGCGCGGCCAGACCGCCCGCTTCCGCCAGAGCGACGTGCGCCCGATGGGCCGCCCCGCCAGCGGCGTCAACGGGATCAGCCTCGACAACAACGACCGCGTGGTCAGCATGCAGCTCGTCCAGCCCGACCACGATCTGCTCGTCGTCACCGCCCGCGGCATGGGCAAGCGCACCAACCTCGAGGAGTACCCCACCAAGGGCCGCGCCACCGGCGGGGTGATCACCATGCGCCTGCGCCCCG
>DAOLDO010001042.1:0-2483 GCA_035327325.1 Chloroflexaceae bacterium
ACGCCGAAGAAGCAGTACACCCGCTCGCCGTCGCAGGCCGGGGGGTGGGAGGCGCTGTCCAGCACGTTCACGATCGGCGCGCCGGCCTCGTCGGGCGGGATCAGCCACGGCCCGGGGAACCCGCCGCGGCCGTCCCACGCTCGCCACGCCTCGTAGAGCCGCCGCGGGCTGGTCAGGTTGAGCACGTTGACCGCCACGCCCTCGCGCCGCAGGTAGGCCGCCGCCGCCACCGCCTCGGGGATGACCGCGCCAGCCGCCGCGATCTGGACCACAGGCGCCCGCGGGTGGTCGTCGTGGTCGCGCCGGTCCACCAGCCTGTAGCCGCCCAGCAGGGCCTGGCGCCGCAGCTCGGCCAGGCCCAGGCGGGCCAGGGCCGGCTCCATAAGCCCCTGGTCGATCGGGCGGGTCGTCAGGCGCAGGTAGGTGCCGCGGCCGGCCTCACGGTCGCAGCATTGGCGCAGCCCCTCCAGCAGAGCCCAGCTCAGCTCGCGTGCGAAGCAAGGCTCGAAGCTCAGCAGGTTCGGCAGCTCGATGCCCAGGGAGGGCGTGACGGTGGACTGGTGCGCGCCGCCCTCCGGGGCCAGGGTGACGCCCGAGGGCGTGCCGGCGACGATGAACTTGGCGCCGGAGTAGAGCCCGTAGATCAGCGCGTCGAGCCCGCGGCAGACGAAGGGGTCGTACACCGTGCCGATCGGCAGCAGGGGCTCGCCGAGCAGCTCGTGCGAGAGGCCGAGCATGCCGAGCAGCATGAACAGGTTCATCTCCGAGATGCCCAGCTCGATATGCTGGCCCGCGGGGCCGCGCTTCCAGCGCAGCAGCCGGTAGACCTCGGCGCTCTCGAAGTCGGGCTCGTCGCGCGGGGCGAAGACGCCGGTGCGGTTGATCCAGCCCGCCAGGTTGGTCGAGACCGAGACGTCGGGCGAGGTGGTGACGATGCGCTCGCGCAGCCCGGCGATGTCTGCCAGGCGCATCAGGGCCCGCCCGAAGGTCTCCTGGGTGCTGGAGTGGCCCGTGGTCGGCACGTCCAGGTCGGCGGGGATGGCGGCGGCGATGGCATCGAGGGCGGGCGAGGGGCCCTTGCTGCCGACCCCGTCCTCGGGCCCGTAGAGGCGCCGGGCAACCGCGGCGCAGAGCCGGCCCTCGGGCGTGTCTGGGGCGAAGGGGGCCCACTCGTCGTCGGCCGGCACGCCCAGATGGGCCCGCACGGCGGCCATCTGCTCGGCGCTGAGCAGCTGCGAGTGGTTGAGCGGGTGGCCGGCGATCGGCAGGCCCCAGCCCTTGATCGTGTAGGCGAAGATGATCGTCGGGCGGCGCGGCGCGGCGTCGGCCGCGGCCATAGTGTCGAGCAGTTCCTCCAGGTCGTGGCCGCCCAGGTTGGCGAGCACGGCGGGCAGCTCGGCGTCGGGCACGTCGGCGATGACCTTCGCCACGGCCGGGTCGCCATCGGCCAGGCGCGGGCGCAGCTCGGCGCCGGGCAGCCTGATCAGGGCCTGGTACTCCTCGTTGCGCATCTCGTCAATGCGGCGGCGCAGGGCGGGCCCACCGCGCCGGCGGAACAGCTCCTGCAGGCGCCGGCCGTACTTGGCCTCGAGCACGCGCCAGCCGCTCTCGGCGAAGAGCCGCTTGAGGTGGGCGGCCCGAATCCCCGGCACCACCCGGTCGAGGCTCTGGCGGTTCAGGTCAACGATCCAGAGCAGGTTCTCGAGGCCGTCGAGGGCCGGGTCGAGGATGGCCTCCCAGACGTTGCCCTCGTCGAGCTCGGCGTCGCCCACCAGGGCCACGAAGCGGCGGCCATCCCGCGCGCCGAAGTGGGCCGCCGCGTAGCGCCCCGCCAGGGCCGCGAAGGCGGGGGCCACGGCGCCCAGGCCCACCGAGCCGGTCGAGAAGTCCACCGGGTCCGGGTCCTTGGTGCGCGAGGGGTAGGCCTGCAGGCCGCCGTAGGCCCGCAGGCTTGGCAGGTACTCGCGGGGCAGGTTGCCTAGCAGGTACTGGATGGCGTGGAAGACGGGCGAGGCGTGGGGCTTGACCGAGACGCGGTCGCCCCGGCGCAGGTGGTGGAAGTAGAGGGCGGTGAGGATGCTCACCATCGAGGCCGACGAGGCCTGGTGACCGCCCACCTTGGTGCCGTCGGGGTTGGGGCGCACGTGGTTGGCGTGGTGGACCATCAGGGCCGCCAGCCAGAGCACGCGGCGCTGGATCTGGTCGAGCGCGGCGATCTGCGCGGGGTCGTGGGCCGCGGCGGAGGGCGCGGTCTGGCTCAGCTCGGGCGCCTGGCGACGCTGCCGGGTGGTAGTCATGGAGCTGTCCGTTCTGTTGGCGGTGACTGCATGGCCATTATACGCCACCCCCGCTTGAGTCTTGGGGTACAATGTGAGGGTGATCCGCACGCGCCTTGCAGATTGACCAGGAGGCCCTATGAAGCCCGAGTGGAGCGGCAACCCCGAGGTCGGCCCGACGATCCTGCTCTACGGCCTCGCCGGCCT
>DAOLDO010001043.1:0-2480 GCA_035327325.1 Chloroflexaceae bacterium
CAGGGCCCCCGCCAGCACGGCGAGGATGGTGGCCCAGCCGCGCCGGGCGAGGGCGCCGAGGTCGGGCAGGGTGACCATGAGGGCGTAGCCGGCGCCGAGCACCAGGCAGATGATCAGGTAGTACTGCGAGCTGCCGCCGACCAGGAAGGTCGCGCCGGCCAGGGCGAGGGCCTGGAGCCAGCGCCGGCCGTCGCGGGTGAGGGCATCGTCGAGGGCCCAGAAGAACAGCGGCAGCCCGACGGTGGCGACGAGCTGCAGGTGGCCGACGGCGTGGGCGAGCCTGAAGGGCGAGAGCAGGAAGATCGCGCCGGCGGCAAGGGCCCCGGCGCGGCTGCCGGCGACGCGCAGAGCCCAGAGGTAGGTGAAGTAGCCCGAGAGCAGCAGGCTGAGGAAGATCACCAGGTTGTAGCCGAAGACCGGGCCGAGGGCCCAGGTGGCCGGCGCGACGGCGAGGTTGGCCACGTAGGGCACGTCGGTCGCCATGAGCTGGAGGGCGCCGGGGTAGTTGAGGCGCGGGTCGAGGAAGGGCGACTGGCCGAGCAGCGGCGCGCGCGCCATCCAGCCCACGGTGTAGACGTACTGCACACTGTCGCCCGCCCAGCCGGGGATGGTGCTGCGGGGCGCGGGCAGCACGGGCGCGATGGCGAGCAGGGCCAGGATGACCAGGGTGGCGAGGGGCGCCGCGTCGCGGCGGAGCCAGGCCGCGGGGCGGGGCCTGGCGGGGGCGGCGGGGCGCGGCAAGGGCTCGGCTGTCATTGGATCGTTTGCCACGGGCGCCATTATAGCAGCAGCGCCGCGGGGCGGGCGCCGCAGGGGGCGGGCCGCTGCAGGCTACGCCGGCGGCTCTGCCTGCTCCTGCGCGAGCACGGCCGCGTGAGGGCGGCGCGCCAGGCCCTACGGCCTGATCCGGCGCAGGATGGCCGCGAGGCGGTCGTAGTCGTCCTTGAGCAGGCCGGCGAGCTCGCGCCCGGCGCGCACCAGGTAGTCGCGCCCGTCGGGGCGGGCCCGGGCGACGGCGCGCAGGGCGGCGGCCAGGAGCTCGTCGCTGGGGACCTGGGCGCCGAAAAGGACGGCGCGGAAGAAGTCGCACGACTCGGCAAAGCGGGCGAGCTCGTCGCCGTCGCACTCGTAGACCGAGTAGTGGACTGGCGGCGGCTGCGGGGGGAGGTACTGGTAGATCTGGCCGCCCTCGGCGAAGCCGACGGTGAGGGCGGCGAACTCGGTCTGCAGGACCTCGGCCAGGTCGGGGTTCTCGAAGTAGATCTCCTCGTCGTACAGCTCGCGCCCGCTGTAGGTGCGGCCGCGGACCACGGCGCGGCCGCCCGGCTCCTTGCTGCCGGTGCGGATCTCGTACACCAGGCCGTAGACGGCGACGCCCTCGCTGCGGGTGACGGCGCGCACCAGGGCCCCGAAGGGCGGGGCGGCGAGCAGCTCGTAGGCCCCGGCCGTGAAGCGGGTGGTGGAGGACTCGATCACTTCGCCGATGCGCTGCATGGGGTGTTAGAGCCTGGAGAACTCTTTGCTGTCGCGCTTGGCCGAGCGGGCGCCGGGGGCCTCGGCCCTGTAGAGGCTGCCCTCGATCAGGCGCAGGAAGGCGCGCCGGTCGGGCCCGCGCACGATCGCCTGCTCGTGGGCGCGGGCGAGGGCGACGGGGTAGCCGTCGCCGCGGGCGCACTGATCGTACACCAGGGTGTGCACCCGGTCAACCTGGGCCGGGTCGGCGGCGACCCAGCGCGGGACCTCGACCCGGGCCAGCTCGCGGCCGACGCGCAGGTGGAAGAAGTGGACGGCGTGCTCGCCGTAGCGCTCGAGGTTGATCCGGCTCATCGAAAGGAAGAGCGGGCCGCGCTGGCCCTCGGCCAGGCCGGCGGCGATCACATCGGCGTCAACCAGGCCCTGGCAGAGCATACACGAGGGCTCGCGGCCGGCGCGCAGGTCGCTGCACTCGCTGCACTTCGCGCCCCTGCCGGCGGCGACGTCCACGTCGGGGCAGAGCATCAGGCGGATCGTGCCGACCACCTCGGGGGAGCGGGGGCGGCTGATGTAGGAGGCCACGGGCAGGCCGCGGGCGCGCATCTGCTCCAGGTAGCCCAGGTAGCGCTCGAGGAAGTAGTCCTGCACGAAGCGCTCGGCGCCGGCCAGGGCCCAGCGCACCAGGGTGCCGTCCTGCAGGGCCAGGGCGGGCAGCTCGTCGGTGAGGAACTCGTCGGCCAGGTCGGCCAGGGCCAGTCCCTCGTCCACGTCGCGGCGGGCGCTGAGGTAGCTGCCCTCGACCGGGATGCGGCGGGCCCCGTCGGTCAGGTACAGGTCCTCGTCGCTGTAGCAGAGGGTGGGGCGCGAGCTGAGGCGGGCGGCGGGGGCGTGGCCGTAGCGCAGGAAGACCCGGCCGATATTGATCACGTAGCAGGGCACGCTGCCGTGGCGGTCGAGCTCGATCTGGGAGGCGTCGGGGGCGACCCAGGGGTAAGGGGGGGGGGGGG
>DAOLDO010001044.1:0-2478 GCA_035327325.1 Chloroflexaceae bacterium
CTACTTCCAGGACGACTTCGCCGCCGCCCGCGCCTACGACGAGCAGGCCCTCGCCATCGCGCGGGCCGCCGGCGACATGGCCGCCGAGGCCCACGCCCTCGACGCGCTGGGTAGCGACGCCAGCGAGCAGGGCGACTACGGGGCGGCCGCGGGCTACTACGAGCGGGCCGCCGCGCTGTTCCGCGCCGTCGGCGACCAGTGGGGCCTCTGCGCCAACCTCGGCAACCTGGCCTTCCTCCAGCGCGAGCAGGGCAACTACGGGCGGGCCCTCGCCTCGTGCGCCGAGGGCCTCGCCCTCGCCCGCGCGATCGGCGACCGGCGCATCGAGGGCTGGTTCCTCGGCTGCCGGGGCTGGGTCCTGCTCGACCTGGGCGCCTACGGCGAGGCCGACGGGGCCTTCGCCGAGGGCCTGGCGGTGTGCGAGGCCGCCGCCAACCACAGCAACGCCGAGTGGGTGCGCTCGGGGGTCGCGCTGCTGCGCTGCCTCCAGGGCGCCTACGCCGAGGGCGAGGCCCGCGCCCGGGCCGTGCGCGAGGCGGCCCTCGACGGCAGGCGCTCGCGCGTGGGCGACGCCGCCATCTGCCTGGGCCACGCCCTCGCCGGCCAGGGTCGCCTCGCCGAGGCCGGGGCCGCCTACGCCGAGGCCCTCGCCGTGTGGGAGGAGCTCGGCCGGCCCGCCCGCGCCGTCGAGGCCCGCGCCGGCCTGGCCGACGCCGCGCTGCGGGCGGGCGACCTCGCGGGGGCCCTCGCCCCGGCCGGGCCGATCCTCGCGCAGCTCGCGGCCGGCCCGCCCACCGGCGCCGACGAGCCGCTCCGCGTCTACTGGGCGGCCTGGCGCGCCCTGGCCGCCTCTGCCGACCCCCGCGCCGGCCCGCTCCGCGCCGAGGCCCTGGCCCTGCTCGAGGCCCGCGCCGCCCTGATCGCCGACCCGGCCCTGCGCCACTCGTACCTCGATGAGGTCGCCGCCCACCGCGAGCTGCGCGCCCACGGCCCTGGCCCCCTGTAGCGGGCTCTGGCGGCAATGGCCCGCGCGCCTTGCCATGCAGCGCCCGAAGACGACGATGGCGTGAGGGCGGCCCCGCGCCCAGCGGCACAAGGGTCGCGATCCGCGGCGCCCCCGCCGCCCCCTCACCGCCAGAGCGCGGGCAGGAAGAGCCGCGTCTCGAGCGCCGCGAGCGGCCGCAGCGCCTGCGGGCGGCCGTTGGCCCAGGTGGCGCTCACGGGCAGCCGCCGCCCGTCCAGCTCGAAGCTGACCGCGCGCCCCGGCACGCCGCACCCGGCCCGCGCCCCGCCGTCGTCGGCCGGGACGTCAATGACGAAGACGGCCCGCCCCCCGCTCGCCGCGCTCGCGAAGGTCGTCGTCTCGGCGCAGACGACCCCGCCGACCAGGGCGGTGACCCGCGCCCCCGCCGGCGCCGGCCCGGCCAGCTCCTCGACGTGCCCGTAGTAGGTGGCGGGCGGGGCCGGCAGCGCCTCCGCCGGGGACGCCACGTGGGCGGCCGCCCCCGCCGCCTCCAGCCTGAGCCAGTAGCCCTGGCCGTAGCGCAGCGTCTCCAGGTCGTTCACCCAGGCCGGCGCGCCGATGTCGTAGACCGCCCATGGGTCGGCCGGGTCGTCGTCGCTGTAGCCGTAGACGGTGGTGTACCCCCGCGCGTTCAGGCGGGCGAGGGACTCGGCGACGGTCGGCGCCTCGGGCCAGGGGTAGGCGACGAGGTTCCAGCCGGGCCGCAGCCGCAGGCGCGTCATCAGGGCGTACTGCCCAGGCCCCTGGGCCAGGGCCACGGCCTCGTTGCGCGCCGTGTCGAGGGCGGTCGCCAGCTCGCGCCACGGCTCGCCCGCCCCGGCCCTGTAGAAGACGACGATCCCCTGCTCGGCGCCGGGCGGCACCTCCTGCGTCAGGTAGCCGATGCTCAGCGAGGCCCCGTCGCGCAGCCGCGCCGCGTCGGCCGTGGTGGTGAGCCTGTACGCCTGCCCGACCGGCGTCGCCCAGGCCGGCGGGTCGCGCGGCGCGAGCGACTGGAGCGTGTAGATCTCGCCGGCGGCCAGCTCCTCGCCGCTGGTGAACAGGATGGCCTGCCCGTCGCCCGAGAGCACGGGCGCGGTGCGGTTGCGCTCCGAGCCGGGGTTGTTGCGCGCGCCGGTGCGGTTGCGCTCCGAGCCGGGGTTGCCGCCCACGGCGTAGCCGCTCACCAGCTCGCGGCGCCCATCCTCCGGCTCGTCCACCCAGATGTGGACGTGCCCGCTCAGGGCCGGCTCCGCCAGGGCGAAGGCGCCGCTGTAGCGCCCCGCCCCCTCGGCCAGGGCGACCGGCGGCGCGGCCGGCCCGTCCACCGGGTAGAGCTGGGCCCACAGGCGCAGCCCCGGCTCGACCCCCTCGACCGCCACCGCGACGGTGCTGGTGGTGACCGGGGTGATGGCCAGGTCCGGGCGCCAGCCCTGCGCCTCGCGCATGGTCAGCTGCTGGTCGCCCGCCCGCAG
>DAOLDO010001045.1:0-2475 GCA_035327325.1 Chloroflexaceae bacterium
GTGCGCGTCCAGCAGCTCGGCCAGCTTGGCCACGAGCGGCTCCGCGTGCTGCTGCCCTTGCAACCTTAGAGAGTTTCTTATGGCTACCACAGAGCCCAGTCCGCCCTCCCCAGTACAGCTAGTTGCGGAAGAGCCGCAGACCCGCCGCAGTCGGCTCATGGTGCTCGGCATTGTCGGTGCGGCGGTGGCGCTGCTCCTCGCGCTGCCCGGCAACCCGGCGAGCGAGCTCGGCTACAACAGCCTGCTAATTCTCGCACCCCTGGCCTTCGTCTCAGGGATGCTGAGCTTCCTCTCGCCCTGTTGCCTGCCCGTGCTCTCGGCCTACTTCGCCTACACCTTCCAGGCGCGTCGCGAGCAGATCGTGCTTACGACCCTCGCGTTCTTCCTTGGCGTCGCAACGACGATAACCTTGCTGGGTGCGACGGCGACGGCTGTGAGCCAGCTGCTGTTCGACAACCTGGACACGCTGACCCTGGTGGGCGGGCTGCTGATCATCGGCTTTGGCGTGATGAGCCTGCTCGGTAAGGGCTTCGACGGCATACGCCTTGACGGGCGCCCGCGAGCAACAGTTGGCGGCTCCTACCTCTACGGGGCGACCTTCGCCCTCGGCTGGACGGCCTGCGTCGGCCCGATCCTGGGCGCGCTGCTGACGATGCTCGCCACGCAGGGGCTGGCCGTGCTCCAGGGCGCTATCCTCGCGTTCATCTATGCGTTGGGCCTCGGCGCGCCGTTGATGCTCTGCGCCACCTTCTTCAGCCGGCTCGGCCCCGGCTCGCCGGTCTGGCGCGTGATGCGCGGGCGCGGCTTCGCGCTCAACCTGGGCTTCACGACCCTCCACCTCCACACCACCAGCCTTATCAGCGGGCTGCTGCTGATCGCGATGGGCGTGCTGCTCGCCACAGGGCAGCTGGCCACCCTTAGCGCCATGGCGGTGCGCTCGCCCCTGGCCGGCTGGGTGCTCGACCTCGAAGCCGGGCTGCGCACGCTGGTCACCGGCCAGAACTAGAAGCGGAAACTGCGTATGAATGTCGGCCACTTTGTGCTCGTCCTTGCGCTGATCAACGGCCTGGTCGCCCTGGGCATGTACGCCTACGCCGCCGTGCGCGCCCAGGAGTTCGCTCGCCCGGCTCGGCTGTTCGCCAGCTCGATGACGATCTTCGTCGTGCTCGCCAGCGTACTGCAGTGGGTCAACATCATGACCTACCAGTTCCAATTCGAGTACGTGCGCAACTTCACCGACCGTTCGCTACCCAAGCTGCTGCTCTTTGCTACCTTCTGGGGCGGGCAGGCCGGCAGCTTTCTGCTCTGGGCGCTGATGTGCTCGATCTTTACGCTCGTGCTGATCTGGGGACTGCGCCGCTCCTCCTGGGAGCCGTTCGTCTTGGCACCCTACCTGCTCGTCGCGCTCTGTGTCACCGGCATCACCCTGGCCGCGGGGCCGTTCAAGATGCTGCCCTCTGCGGAAGTGCCCACCGACGGCAACGGCCTGAACCCGCTGCTCCAGAACTACTGGATGGCGATCCACCCGCCGATCCTGTTCACCGGCTTCACAACGATGGCCGGGCCGTTCGCCTTTGCCGTGGCCGCGCTGTGGCGCCGCGACTACGACGGCTGGGTTTCGATGGCCAAGCCCTGGACGCTGCTGGCCTGGATCTGCATGGGCTCGGGCCTGGCACTGGGCGGCTTCTGGGCCTACGAGTCGCTCGGCTGGGGCGGCTTCTGGGGCTGGGACCCGGTCGAGAATTCATCGCTCGTGCCCTGGCTTTTCGCCAGCGCGCTGCTTCACGGCCTGGTGCTCCAAGGCGCACGCGGGAGCCTGAAGCGCACCAACCTGGCCCTGGCGGTCTTCGGCTACCTGATGGTGGTCTACTCGACGTTTCTCACCCGCAGCGGTGTACTGGGCAACTTCTCGATCCACAGCTTCGTTGAGCTGGGCCTGATGAACTACCTGCTCGCCTTCATCGCCACCTTCGCTCTGCTCGGCTTCGGCATGCTCCTGTGGCGCTGGCGGCAGATCGGGCGGCGCGTGGCGTTCCTGCACGTGGTCTCGCGCGAGTTTGCGCTGGTGCTGAGCGTCTTGCTGTTCTTCGTGATCGGCCTCATCGTCGGCATCGGCACCTCGATGCCCGTAGTCTCGATGCTGCCGGTGTTCGAAAATCGCTTCTCGCTCGACCTTGGCTGGTACGGGCCGAACGTGGCGCCCTTTGGCTTGCTGCTGTTCGCGAGCATGGCCGTTGGCCCGCTGCTCGGCTGGCAGCGCCAGCGCTACGGCTCGCTGGCGCGCACCCTGCGCTGGCCGGCGATCGCGACGGCGGTGGTCGTCTTCGGCTGCCTGCTGCTGAACGTCGTCTACCCGGTGGCGCTGCTGTTCATCGCGGCGGCCGTCTTCGCCATCGGCACAAACCTGAGCGTGATCCTGCGGATCTGGCGTGCTGGGCCGCTCAAGCTGGGCGGCTACCTGAGCCACGTCGGGGT
>DAOLDO010001046.1:0-2467 GCA_035327325.1 Chloroflexaceae bacterium
CCCGGCACCCTGCTCTGCCTCGACGCCGGCCACTTCCACCCCACCGAGGTCATCTCAGACAAGATCTCGGCGGCGCTGATCTTCGTGCCCGAGCTGCTGCTCCACGTCAGCCGCGGCGTGCGCTGGGACAGCGACCACGTCGTGACCTTCACCGACGAGCTGCAGGCGATCATGCAGGAGCTGGTGCGCGGCGACTTTCTCGAGCGCACCCACATCGGCCTCGACTTCTTCGACGCCAGCATCAACCGGGTGGCGGCCTGGGCCATCGGCACGCGCAACGCCCAGCGGGCCCTGCTCCTCGCCCTGCTCGAGCCCGCCGCCGAGCTGCGGGCCCTCGAGGACGCCGGCGACAACACGGGCCGCCTCGCGCTCATGGAGGAGCTTAAGGGCCTGCCCTGGGGCGCCGTCTGGGACCAGTTCTGCCTGCGCAACGACGCGCCTGTGGGCATGGCCTTCCTCGACGAGATCCGCGGCTACGAGGCCCGCGTGCTGGCGGCCCGCGCCTGAAGGTGTGACCCGCCATCCCTGCGGGCCATCAGGTTGAACCACGAAGTGCACGAAGGGCACGAAGGATCGTCTTTCGTCGCGTGCCCTCCACGTCCGGTCGAGCAGCACGAGACGCTGGCGCGACCTCGGAGCGGCAGAGCTTCTCACCCACCTTCGCGCTCTTCGTGACCTTCGTGGTCATGCTTTAGCCTCCGTCGAGCGCCGCGACCCTGTCAGGCTGGCTGAGGCAGAAGGAGAACCCCGACGATGGCGACCGATGCGACCCGCTTTCAACACGTGACCTACGGCTGGGATGATGCCTACGCCGCGACCCTCGACCCGGTGGCTCGCCTGGTCTATCGCTCCAACCTGCTCGGCGCCGACCAGCGCATCACCAACACCGGCGGCGGCAACACCTCGGCCAAGCTCGGCGAGGCCGACCCCCTGAGCGGCGAGCAGGTCGAGGTGCTCTGGGTCAAGGGCTCGGGCGGCGACCTGCGCACCGCGAAGCGCGAGAACTTCTCGTCGCTCTACATGGACAAGCTGCGCGGCCTCCAGGCCCACTACCACCGCGCGCCCGAGCGCGGCCCCAAGACCGCGATCGAGGACGCGATGGTCGGCCTCTACAGCCACGCCACCTTCAACCTCAACCCGCGCCCCTCCTCGATCGACACCCCGCTCCACGCCTTCGTCCCCTACCGCCACGTGGACCACATGCACCCCAACGCCGTGATCGCCCTGGCGGCGGCCAGGAACTCCGAGCGGCTGACGAGGGAGATCTACGGCGACGAGGTGGTCTGGACGCCCTGGCAGCGCCCCGGCTTCGACCTCGGGCTCAAGCTCGAGGCGGTGATCAGGGCCAACCCGCAGGCCAGGGGCGTGATCCTCGGCGGCCACGGCCTGATCAATTGGGCCGACGACGACAAGCTCTGCTACGAGCTGACCCTGGAGCTGATCGAGCGCGCCGCCCGCTTCATCGAGGAGCGCGACAGGGGCGAGCAGACCTTCGGCGGCCAGAAGTACCAGTCGCTGGAAGAGGCCGAGCGCCACGCGGTGCTCGCCCAGATCCTCCCCTGGCTGCGCGGCCAGGTCAGCCAGCAGCGGCGCTTCGTCGGCACCGTGCAGGACGACGCCGCCATCCTGCGCTTCGTCAATAGCCACGACGCGCCCCGCCTGGCTGAGCTGGGCACCTCCTGCCCCGATCACTTCCTGCGCACCAAGATCAAGCCGCTGTACGTGGACTGGGACCCCCGGGCCGAGGGCGTGGACGCGCTCAAGCGGAAGCTGGGCGCGGGCCTCGAGCAGTACCGCAAGGACTACGCGGCCTACTACGAGCAGCACAGGCACCCCGACTCGCCCGCGATGCGCGACCCCAACCCGACCGTGATTCTCATCCCCGGCCTGGGCATGGTCGCCTGGGGTAAGGATAAGAGCGAGTCGCGGGTGACGGCCGAGTTCTACAACTGCGCCGTCGAGGTGATGCGCGGCGCCGAGGCCATTGACAGCTACACCGCCCTGCCCTTGCAGGAGGCTTTCGACATCGAGTACTGGCTGCTGGAGGAGGCCAAGCTCCAGCGTATGCCGCCCGAGAAGGAGCTGGCGCGCCAGGTGATCGCCGTGGTCGGCGGCGGCAGCGGCATCGGCCGCGAGGTGGCCCTGCGCCTCGCCAACGAGGGCGCTCACGTCGTCTGCGTGGACAAGGACCAGGCCGGCGCCCTCGCCACCGCCGAGGCGATCACCGCGAAGCACGGGGTCGGCATCGGCGTCGCGGGCACCGGCATCTCCAACTGCGGCCCCGCCATCGGCCTGGCAAGCGATATGACCCGGCGCGAGAGCGTGCGCGCCATGCTCGACCAGGTCGCCCTGGCCTACGGCGGCCTCGACGCCGTGGCGGTGACGGCGGGCGTCTTCGTCCCCGCCGACACCGAGGGCCGCATCCCCGACGACAAGTGGGCCCTGACCTTCGCGATCAACGTCACCG
>DAOLDO010001047.1:0-2466 GCA_035327325.1 Chloroflexaceae bacterium
GGCGCGGGCGACGGTGGCGGGCAGGCCCCACGCCTCGGCCAGGGCGGCCACGGCGGCGGCCTCGGCGCGGGCCTGGGCGCCGCGGGCCCCGTGGTCGAGGTGGGCAACGTGGAGGGCGGGGCCGCCGGCGCGGCGCAGCCGGTCGAGCAGGTGGAGCAGGCAGAGGGAGTCGGGGCCGCCCGAGACGGCCACGAGGAGCAGGGCGTCGGGGCGCAGCAGGCCGCGGAGGGCGAGGAAGGCGCTGACGCGCTCAAGCAGGGGGTCGTCGCTCATAACGAGGGTGTCGCGAGGAATGCGCAGGGGCGCAGCATGCTGCGCCCCATCGTGGTGCCGGAGGCGGGATTCGAACCCGCGACCTAACGATTATGAGCCGTTTGCTCTACCACTGAGCTACCCCGGCGGACCGGGAAATTTTACCACGCCGGCCCCACTGCGTCAACTTGCGGCGGGCGCGCCGCCCACCGGCAGGCGCACGATGAAGCGCGTATTGCCGGGCTCCGAGCGCACCTCGATCGTGCCGTTGTGCTGCTTGACGATCCTGTAGCTGATGTCGAGCCCGAGGCCGCTGCCTTTGCCGACACCCTTGGTGGTGAAGAAGGGCTCGAAGATGCGCGGCTCGACCTCGGGCGGGATGCCCGGCCCGTCGTCGGCGATCTCGACCATGGCGAAGTCGTGCTCGCAGCGGGTGATCACGCGCAGGGTGCCGCTGTAGCCCATCGCCTCGATCGCGTTGGCGATGATATTGGTCCAGACCTGGTTCAGCTCGCCGCCGCGCCCGCTGACCAGGGGGAGGTCGGGAGCGTAGCGGCGCTCGACCGTGACCCCCTTCTTCAGCTTGTGGCCCAGCACCGTGAGGGTGTTCTCGAGGTCGCGGTTGAGGTCCACGTCCTGCACCGGCCCCTGGTCCATGTACGAGTACGCCTTGACGGCGCCGACCAGCTCGGCGATGCGGCGGGTGCCCAGCTCGATCTCGCCGAGCAGGCCGTCGGCGCCGGCCGACTCGGCGAGCCAGGCCAGGGCCTCGGCGGCGGCGGCGGGGGGCAGGTCGGCCACCAGGCCCCGCAGCTCGTCGGGGGTGGCCCCGGCGGCCACCAGGGGCGCGGCCAGCTCGAAGGCACCCGGCACGTCGCGGTCGGCCAGCCAGTCGCCCAGCTCGTCCTCGCGGTCGGAGCGCTCCAGGCTCGAGAGGGGCGCCATGTCGGCCTGGCGGGCGAGCAGGGCGGCCTGATAGTCGGCGAGGCGCTCGATCTGGTCGGCGCCCATGCCGAGCTTGCAGAGGCGCAGGGCGCGGGCCTGGAGGGTGGGCAGGGCCTCGCGCAGCGTGTCGGCGGCGCGGCGGGCGGCCGAGGCGGGGTTGTTCAGCTCGTGGGCGAGCCCGGCCGAGAGCTTGCCGAGGGCCGCCAGCTTCTCGTTCTGCTGGCGCATCGCGGCGAGCCCCTGCATGCGCTGGGCGGCGGTCTGCAGCACTCTGGTGCCGAAGGGCGGCGCGGCGGCGAAGATCTGGCGGAAGGCGGGCACGCCGAAGACGATCAGGCGCGAGGGCATGATGGCCCGCGCAGTGACGTTCGAGGGGATGCCGTCGAGGATGGAGAGCTCGCCGCCCATCACGCCGCGGGGCGTGGTGCCCATCACCTTCTCGGCGCCCTCGATCGTGCGGACGATCTGGAGCTCGCCCTCGAGCACCACGTAGAAGCCGTGGGCCCGCTCGCCCTCACGGATGAAGTACTCGCCCTTGGCGAGCCGCCGCTCGTGGCTGTTGGCCAGCACCCACTCCAGCTCGTCGTCGGTCAGGTCCTCGAAGAGCTTGAGCTGAGCCAGCTCGGCCGCGATGATCATCGGGGGGCCTCCTTCTCAGCGCAGCCGTGCCAGGTGCTGGTGGACGAACTGGACTGCGATCGAGCCCTCGCCGACGGCGCTGGCCACGCGCTTGACCGAGCCGGCCCGCACGTCGCCGGCGATGAAGACCCCAGGCACGCTGCTCTCGAGCAGGAAGGGGTCGCGGTCCACGTCCCAGCCCTGGGGGCGGCGGCCGCCCTCGAGCAGCTGGGGGCCGGTGAGCACGAAGCCCTGGCGGTCGAGCTGCACGACGCCCTCGAGCCAGTCGGTGCAGGGCACCGCCCCCGTGAAGATGAACAGGGCCGAGGCGGGGCGCGTCTCCTCGCCCTCGGGGCCGCGCAGGGTGATCGCCTCGACGTGGCCCTCGCCGTGGACGGCGGCCACCTCCGAGCGCAGGCGCACCTCGATGTTCTCGATCTGCCTGATGCGGTCCACCAGGTACTGCGACATCTTGGCCTCGAGCGAGTCGCCGCGCACGAGCAGGACGACCCGCGAGGCGAAGCCGGCCAGGTAGATGGCGGCCTGGCCCGCCGAGTTGCCCGCCCCGACGATGAAGACCGGCTGGCCCCGCCCCGAGATCGCCTCGGTGATCGACGCCCCGTAGTAGACGCCCGCCCCCGTCAGCACGCC
>DAOLDO010001048.1:0-2460 GCA_035327325.1 Chloroflexaceae bacterium
GCCGTGGCGGCGCCAGCCCCCGCGCCCGTCGAGGCCGGGACGCCCTGCCCCCGCTGCGGCCGGATCAACAAGCTTAGGGCCCGCTTCTGCGCCACCTGCGGCACGCCGCTCACGGCCCCGCCCTCCGCCCGGCTGGTCGTCACCTCGCCCCACCGCACCTGGGAGCTGCCCCTCTCGCGGCTGCCCGTGCGCATCGGGCGGCGCGACCCCCGGCAGAACCACTACCCCGAGCTCGACCTGGCCGAGCACGACCGCGGCATCGCCTCGCGCCACCACGCCACCATCCAGCGCGACGGCGACTACTACACCGTGACCGACCTGGGCAGCACCAACGGCACCCAGCTCAACGGCACGCTCATCCCGCCCCGCGCCCCGCAGCGCCTGCGCCAGGGCGACCGGATCAAGATCGGCGAGGTCGAGATCGAGTTCCGCTGGAAGAGTTAAGCGGTGGAACCGGGTTCCCCCGCGCCCCCGCCACCGCGAGGGACCAGGGCGGGGCCGCACCGCCACCGCGAGGGACCAGGGCGGGGCCGCACCGCCACCGCTGATGGAACAATACGTGAGGGGGCCAGCGCCCCCGCCCCCACTCTTCACACAACCTGGGCTACCAATGACTGTACGTGTCTTCATCCTGCGCGCCCCCGGGATCAACCGCGACCGCGATGCCGCCCTGGCCTGCGAGCTGGCCGGCGGCGCTCCCGAGCGCGTCCACGTCAATCAGCTCGCCGAGGGCCGGGCCCGCCTCGCCGACTACGCCATGCTGGTCATCCCCGGCGGCTTCTCCTATGGCGACCACCTGGGCGCCGGCAAGCTGCTCGCCGTGGACCTGGCCCACAGGCTCGGCGACGACCTGCGCCGCTTCGTCGAGGCCGGCCGCCCCGTGATCGGGATCTGCAACGGCTTCCAGGTCCTGGTCAAGGCCGGCCTGCTCCCCGGGTGGGAACAAGGCGGCGCCCCGGTCGTCACCCTCACCGACAACAGCTCGCAGCGCTTCGAGTGCCGCTGGGTGCGCCTCGAGGCAGACCCCGGCAGCGTCTGCCGCTTCACCGACGGGATTGGCCGCGCCCTCGAGGTGCCCGTGGCCCACGGCGAGGGGCGCGTGGCCGTGCGCGACGGGGCGGCCCTGACCGAGCTCCAGTCCCGCGGCCTGATCGCCCTGCGCTACGCGGGCGGCGACGGCGGCCAGGCCGCCTACCCGGCCAACCCCAACGGCTCGCCCGACGACATCGCCGGCATCTGCAACCCCGAGGGCACCATCCTCGGCCTGATGCCCCACCCCGAGAACGCCGTCCTGCCCCAGCAGCACCCGCGCTGGACGCGCGAGCCCTCGCGCGACGAGGGCGACGGCCTGGTGATCTTCCGCAACGCGGTGCGCTACGCCGCCAGCCTGTAGGACGCTATGGCCCTCTACCCGCCAGACGACCCCTTCCTGCTCAACTTCACCCTGTTCGGGCTGCCGATCGCCGTGCGCTGGTACGGCGTGATCATTATGTCCGGCGCCCTCCTGGCCGCCTACCTGAGCGCCAGGCGCGCCGCCGACCGCGGCTACGACCCCGACCACGTCTGGAACCAGCTGATGCTCGGCCTGCTCATGGGCATCGCCGGCGCCCGCATCTACTACGTGATCTTCGAGTGGGAGCGCTTCGCCGCCGACCTCTGGAGCATCCCCAACCTCACCACCGGCGGCCTCGCCATCCACGGCGGCATCATCGGCTCGCTGCTCTCGGTGGTCGTCTACACCCGCTGGAACAAGCTGCCCTTCTGGGACTGGGTGGACGTCTGCGTGCCCGGCTTCCTGCTGGGCCAGGCCATCGGCCGCTGGGGCAACTTCTTCAACCAGGAGGCCTACGGCCGGCCGACCAGCCTGCCGGTGGGCGTGATCATTGACCCCCAGTACCGCCTGCCGCCCTACACCAACCTGCAGGAGTACCCCCTCGACACCCTGTTCCACGCCACCTTCCTCTACGAGTCCCTGTGGAACCTCGCGGGCGTGGGCCTGCTGCTCCTGGCCGACCGACGCCTGGGGCACGGGGCGCCCGCCGGCCGGCGCTGGCTGCGCCCGGGCGATCTGCTCTTCCTCTACGCCGTGATCTACTCGGCCGGGCGCTTCTGGATCGAGGGCCTGCGCACCGACAGCCTCTGCCTCGACGGGGTCGGCGGCGACTGCGCCGGCTCGCTGCGCATAGCCCAGGTGATGAGCCTCGGCTTCATCCTGCTCGGCCTGGTCGCCCTCTTCCTCAACCACCGGCGCCCCTTGCCGCCCCCCGCCGACGCAGGGGACGAGCCTGCCCCCGACGCCGGCGAGCCCGCCCCCGATGCCGCCGAGCCCGCCCCCCGCGAGGGCGAGGGCGCCGGCGAGGCCCGGGGCGGGGCGACGTAGGGGCGCCCCGCCCTACGACAGCCGCCGCGTCTCGGGGTCGTAGCGGCCGGCCAGCTCGTTGGGCCGGGTGCCCTCCATGG
>DAOLDO010001049.1:0-2456 GCA_035327325.1 Chloroflexaceae bacterium
TCGAGGTGCGCCAGGTCGTACGGCGCCGCGGCCAGCTCGGCCTGCGCCGCCATGGCCAGGCCCCTGGCCCGCCGCACCGGTACGATGCGCTCGCAGGCGTCGGTCAGGCCGTCGAAGGTGGTGCCGGCCCGGTCTACGAAGACCAGGGTGAGGGTGTGGCCGGCGCGGGCGAGGGCCGCGATCAGGCCGTGGGTCCGCGGGCGCTCGCGGGTGGGCGCGGCGGGGCAGATCATGAGAATACGCATCGCCTGTCTCCATCGGAGGCGATGGGCCGCCGCGCCGGGGCCGGCGGCCTTTGCCTGGGACGCTACAAGGGCGCCGTCGCCGGCGCCTGGGTTTCGTCTGAGCGGGGCGCGCCTGTGGCGGTGATGCGGGCGTAGACGCCGTCAATGGCGGGGCAGGTCGCGCGCCAGTCGTAGCGGTCGAGGGCGTGGCGGCGGGCCGCGGCCCCGATGCGCTCGCCGAGGTCGTGGTCGCGCAGCAGCAGGGCCACGGCGTCGGCGAAGGCGCTGGGCGTGTCGGCCACCAGCAGGTGCTCGCCGGGGACGACGTCGAGGCCGGCGCAGGCCAGCGAGGTGGCGACCACGGGCACGCCGCGGGCCAGGGCCTCGGGGAGCATCACGCGCATGCCGCCGCTGCTGCGCAGGGGGGCGATCAGGGCCGCCGCCTGCTCGAGGAAGGGCCCCGGGTTCACAAAGCCGGTCACGTCAATCGCCGGCGTGGCCTCGGCCAGGGCCCGCAGCTCGGGGGCGGGCTGGGCGCCGCAGATGTAGAGGTGGCTGTCGGGCACGGCGCGCCGCACCAGGGGGTAGACCTCGCGGGCAAACCAGGCGATGCCCTCGGCGTTTGGCGGCCAGCCGGGGGCCGCCAGGCTCAGGACCGCGCGGGCCTCGGGGGCCCGGCGCACGGGGGCGAGGGCATCGCCGTCAATGCCGATCGGGATGACCGTCAGCTCGCGGGCGGGGCCGGCGGCCAGCAGGGCCGCGCGGTCCTCCTCGCTCACGGCGGTCACGGCGTCGAAGCCGGCGCAGACGCGGCCCTCGTAGGCCCGCAGGCGCGCCGCCTCGAGCCGGGCGGGCAGGCTCAGGGGCCAGCGGCGGCCCTCGGCCTCCCTGGCCTTGATCGTCCAGAGAGCGTTGTGGGCGTCGAGCAGCCGGGGCAGGGGCAGGGCCTCGGCGTAGGGGGCCATGGCCAGCTGGTCCGCGTGCACCAGGTCGAAGGGCGCGCCGCGGGCCGCCGCCTCGGCCACCAGGCGCGCCAGCAGCGCCCGCAGGGCCTCGCTCTCGTGGCGGCTCACCGAGCGGGGCAGGGGGCCGAAGGCGCCGCGCAGGCTCCGCCAGGGGGAGCTCGTCGCGGGGACGATGTGCACGGCGGCGCAGAAGGGCGCCAGGGCGGCCGCGCGCTCGAGCTCCCTCGCGTCGTGGCCCAGGCTCACCAGGGTCACGCTGTGGCGCGTGGCCAGGTAGCGGATCAGCTGGTAGGTCTTCACCCGCGGGCCGCTGTCTGGCGGGTAGGGGATGCCGTTGGTCAGTAACAGGATGTTCATTCGACCTTCTCGGTCCTCGTCGTCGGGGCGTCGTCCCAGAGGGTGGGGAAGCCGTGCGAGCGTGGCGTCAGCGGGGCGGGCCGGCCCGGCCCTGGCCGCTTGGGGGGACGACAAGCCCGCCCTCGGGGGCGGGTGGCGGGTGCGATGTGGGGAGGGGGAGTCGGAGCCCCGGCCAGGTTGGTGCATATAGTGTAGCCCGGCGCGATGAACAGACCCTGGCTACGCGACCCCGTACGATTGCGGTCTTGTCATCGCCCCGCGTACGGTATGCTACGATAGAGCTACCCACCAGGCCCCGTAAGGAGGCAGCGTGCCGCGTCCAGGACTAGCACGGACGTGCTATAATAGAGGCATCAGCATGGGACGAGCATCTACGCGCGAGGCGGAGCAGCCCTATGGCCAAGATTGAGATCCACGCCTGGTACCGCCAGTACCGCAAGCTGAAGGACCAGGCTGCCGACGCGATCCTGCTGTTCCGCTTCGGCGACTTCTACGAGACCTTCGACGACGACGCCAAGCTCGTGGCCGAGCTGCTCGACGTCACCCTCACCCGCAAGGACTACGCGGTTGACAAGAGCAGGCCCAAGGAGAGCCAGAAGCTCTACGCGCCGATGGCGGGCATGCCCTACCACGCCGTCGAGCGCTACGTGAGCGACCTGGTCGGCCGCGGCTACAGGGTCGCCGTCGCCGAGCAGCTCACCGAGACCGAGGCGACCCGCACCGACACGCGCCCCCGCTCGGTCTTCGCCGCGGGCATCCAGCACAGCGCGCCGGGCGAGATCGAGCGCAAGATGGTCCACCGCGAGATCGTGCGCGTGATCACGCCCGGCACCGTGGTGGACGGCTCGATGCTCGCCGCGACGGCCAACAACTACCTGGCCGCCGCGATCGTGGACGGCGAGGCGGTGGG
>DAOLDO010001050.1:0-1222 GCA_035327325.1 Chloroflexaceae bacterium
GAGGCCTACCATATCTATCGCTTTGACCTCACCACCCACTCCTGGATTGACACCGGCACCCGGATTGACGACCGGCCCAATACCAAGGGGGATGTGCTGTGGGATGACGCCGGCCAGAAGCTCTACGTGGTCTCCCATGTGTTCACAAACAGCGGTTCGGCCTCGTCATCACCATCTGTCTGGGGCCGCCTTTACCGCTACAGCTACAACGCCAGCACCAACATCTACAGCCTTGACGCCGGCTTCCCGGTCACCGTGACCAAAGGCCGCTCCGAGACCCTGACCATCGCCAAAGACTCAACCGGTCAGCTCTGGGTGACCTATGTTGAGGGCGGCAAGGTCATGGGGAACCGCAGCGTCAACGGCGACCTGGTCTGGGGCGAGCCGCTTGTGCTGCCGTTTGACTCACAGGCGGTGAGCGTTACGAGCGACGATATCTCCTCGGTAGTGGCGTTTGACGGGAATAAGATCGGTGTGATGTGGAGCAATCAGAACACCGATGAGATGTACTTCGCGGTCCACCGCGACAGCGATGCGGACAATGTGTGGCAGCTCAGGGAGCGCGCGCTGCCCGGCCCTAATAATGAGACGTCAGACGACCACATCAATCTCAAGTCACTCCAGACCGATGGGAGCGGGCGCGTCTTTGCCGCCATCAAGACTTCGCTCTCCGCGTCAAGTGCGCCAATGGTTATGCTCCTAGTGCGACAGCCGGGAGGCGGGTGGTCGCATCATGTGTTCGGACGGGTCAGGGACGGCCATACGCGCCCGCTCGTGCTCCTGGACGAGCAGAATGATCGGCTCTACATGTTTGCCACTGCCCCGGAAAGCGGGGGGACTATCTACTACAAGAGCACGAACACCAACAGCATATCGTTTGAGCAGGGGCTCGGCACCCCGTTCATTCAAAGCGCCACGGACACCAAGATAAACAACGCAACATCAACCAAACAGAACCTCAACAGCACCACAGGCTTGCTCGTGCTCGCGGGCGACCAGAACTCGCGCTACTACTTCCATAACTATCTGAGTCTGGGCGGCTCGGTGCCACCCACTGCGACGCCGACATCAGGTACAGCGCCAACGGCCACAGCCACGCCGACGAATACGCCAACCCCGCAGAACACGCCCTCAAACACGCCGACCCCACAGAACACGCCCTCAAATACGCCGACGGCGGCCACCTTCACGCCGACGAACACGCCGACGGCGGGAGGGGGAG
>DAOLDO010001050.1:1322-2454 GCA_035327325.1 Chloroflexaceae bacterium
GACCGCGGCCGTGCAGGGCGACGGCACCTACAGCTTCGGCCTGAGCACGACCTCCAGCAACAGCGTGTTTTTCTTCTCGACCGAGGCGCCTGGGAACCAGCCCGAGCTCATCCTGGAGCTGGGGAGCTAAACCCTCGCAAGCAGGGCTTGCGGCAACGTGAGAAGGGGTCTCAGGGAGAGCGCGTCCGCTCTTCTGCGGCCCTTTCTCACAACCGGGTCTCGGGCCGATCGTACAGCTACAGCTGCCCGACGTCCCCCCATGCTTCGAGCCGGGCGCGGTAGGCCGGGTCGTCATAGCGCGCGGGGGCGAGGTCGGGGGCGTAGGCGGGCAGGCCGGCGCCGAGCACGTGGGCGGCCAGGAGCTCTGCTGCGCCGCAGGCGGCCATCAGGCCGTAGCCCGAAAGGCCCCCGACGATGTAGGCCCCCGCCACGGGCAGCGGACCGATCAGGGGCCGGTTCTCTGGGGTGCGAGTGTAGTAGCCGCCGTCCACGTACGCCTGGGGCAGCCGCTCGAGGTAGGCGGCCAGGCCGGGGATCATGGCGCTCAGCCCCCGCAGGGCGATCTCGGCCAGCATGGGGTCGGCCGCGATCGGGAAGGTTGGCGCCACGCGCGGGGCGTGGTAATCCCACAGCAGCAGGAGCGCCGTGGCGCCGGGGCCGCCCTCGGGCCGGATGTGGGCGCCGGGGGGAAGCTCGTCGAGCAGCGCGCGCAGCTCGGGGTCGGCCGCCAGCTCCGCCCGCTCGTCGTCGCCCCAGGGGAGGCGCACGGGGTCGGCCCAGATCAGCATGGGGGCGTGGCGCGGCACGACGCCCAGGTGGTCGTTGAACGAGACCTTGAGGTGCAGCTCGTGGTGCAGCGGCAGCTCGAGGCCGAGCAGTCCGGCCACCTCGCCCTGCAGCGGGCCTGCCGCGCTGACGAAGCGCCTCGTGCTTATGTCAATCTCATCGCCAGGCGCGGCCACGCGCACCCCGCTCACCCGCCCGCCCGCGAGCGCGACCCCGGCGACGTGGCCCCTGAGCAGGCGAACGCCGCGAGCCCGCGCCTCCTCGAGCATGAGCATGCCGAGCTGCCTGGCGCCGAACCAGCCCGCCCGCCTGACGTGAAGCGCCGCCACGACCCCCTCGCCCAGGA
>DAOLDO010001051.1:0-2454 GCA_035327325.1 Chloroflexaceae bacterium
GGCGGGGCGTGGTCGCCCGTTTACGCCGGGGGAAGATCCGTTCACGGGCCGCAGGGCGGGCAGCGGCGTATCGAGAGCAGGGGCAGGGCCAGGTCGCGCACGCGGGCCAGGTGCCCGTGCAGGGCCGCCTGGTCGGGGACGACTCCGGCGAGCAGGGTAGTGCCGTCGGGGCGGGGGGTGACGCTCAGGCCGTCGAACCAGTCGGCCCACTCGGGGCCGAGCCGGCCGGCGATGCGGATCTCGTAGTAGGCCGGTCCCGTCGTCGCGTGCTTCATGGGAGCCTCCTCTGCCCGGGGCTGGCGCGCCAGCCGTGGCCGGAGTATACGCGCCGGGCGGAGGAGGGGGTGTCACCCCGCGGGGTGAACCGGCGAGGCCCTATGGCAGCCGGCCGAGCCAGGCGAACAGCTCGGCGAAGACGCGCTCGCGCACGGGCGGCGGGGAGAGCACGAGGTCGTGGAGGCCGCCCTCGACGGCAACCATGGTCACATCGCGGCCGAGGCCGGGGCCGTAGCGGCGCATATGCTCGACGTCGAGCACGCAGTCGGCGCAGGTGAAGTCGTCGCCCCAGACGGCGCCCACGTGCGAGCGGGCCGAGTGCATGAGCAGGATGGGGCAGGCGAGGCCCAGGCCGGCCTGGACGCGCCGCTGGCCCCCGACGATGGCCCGCAGCCAGCCGGCGTAGGTCGGGTGGCCGGCGATCGGCTTCCAGCCCAGGTCGAACTCCCACTCGCCGCGGTGGGCCTTGTGCACGCTCTGGGCGTAGAGGGGCGAGATGAGGGCGCCGAGGTTCAGCGTGGGCGCGACGGCGCCGAGGGGCGCGAAGACGGCGGCCTGGGCGCGCTGGAACGGGGTGGCGTTCAGGTCGAGGAAGGGGCTGTTGAGGAAGAGGGCGCTGACCTGGGCGCGCCTGGCGCCCTCGTGGGCGTAGAGGGCCGCGGTGAGCCCGCCGGTCGAGTGGCCGTTGAGCAGGACCCAGGCGTGGCCGGCGGCGGCCATGATCTCGAGGGCCCGGTCAATCTCGGCGTAGTACTCGCGCAGGTCTTTGCAGAAGTTGGGGCGCTGGTGGGGGCGTAGCGAGCGTCCGTGGCGGCGCAGGTCGAGGGCGTAGAAGTCGTAGCCGTGATCGTTGTAGGCCAGGGCCATGTGGGCCTGGAAGAAGTAGTCCACGAAGCCGTGGAGGTAGAGCACGGCCCGGCCGATCGGCTGTGGGGCCGGGCGGCGCACCAGGGTGGCCACGGCGGGGCCGTCGAAGGCGGCGGGCAGCTCAATCGTCGCGGCCTCGAAGCCGTCGAGGAGGTCGGGGGACCAGCTGGGGGTGCGCGTGGTTGTTCGCATCGGCTCACCATTGCGAAAGCGGCGGAGAGCCCTATTATAGCGCTTGCGGTTGGCGCCGGGGGCTCACGGGGTGGGCGCCGACGCCGGGGCGCCCTTCCGGCGCGACCGGGCGCCCACGCGAGGGGCCGTGACGCCGCGCCAAGGTGGGCGAGCGGGCCTCACTGGGGCCGGGCGCGCGGGGCGGGGCGGCGCGCGGGCCGGGGAGACCGAGCGCGAGGGAGCCCGCGCGGGGGCGGGGCGTCGCCGGCCGCGGCGCTCTCGGATCTAGGGATGGGTGGGCGGGGGGCTGGCGGCGAGCATGGCGGCGACCTGGCGGCCGATGCGGCGCAAGGGGTCGCCGCTGTGGTAGGTGCGGCTGAGGATGATGCCGCCCTCGATGGCGGCGGTGATGAACTCGGCGAGCTCGGCGGCGCGGGCGGGGGGGTAGCCGGCGGCGACGAGCTGCTCGGCGAAGGCGCCCTTGAGGCGGCCGTAGGCGTCGCGGCAGGCCCGGTTGAGGCGCTCGCTGGTGGTGGCGGTCTCCATGGCGACGGCGGTGAGGGGGCCGCCGGCGTGGAAGCCGGAGTGCTCGATCGCGGCGGCGATCTGGTCGGTGAAGCGGCTGAAGGCGCCGACGAGGCAGCCGCCGGGGGCGAGGTTGGCCCTGATGCGCTCGGCGACCGACGCGCCGGTGCGGGCGATCGCCTCGGCGGCGAGGCCCTCCTTGCCCTCGGGGAAGTAGTAGTAGAGCGAGCCGCGGGGGGCGCCGCTGGCCTGGATGATCTCGGCCATGCCTGTGGCGTGAAAGCCCTGGGCCTCCATCAGGTCGCAGGTGGCGGCGATGATCTGGTCGCGGGTGGACTGGCCCGCCGGGGTGCGTGAGCGCTGGCTTGACATAGGGTGACTGTGCTGTTCGGTCCGGGCCCCGTCAACGCTGATCGGGGTCGGTCTGGTCGGCCGGCGCGGGCTTGTCGGGCGCGGGGCGCGGGGCCGGCCTGGCGGGCTTCGGGGCGGTCTTGCGGACGGGCCTGGCGGGCGCGGCCCCGGCGGCGGCGGGCTTG
Organism: Chloroflexaceae bacterium; assembly: GCA_035327325.1. Classification (GTDB taxonomy): domain Bacteria; phylum Chloroflexota; class Chloroflexia; order Chloroflexales; family Chloroflexaceae; genus CAIWXH01. Next base: position 2,376 of record DAOLDO010001051.1, read on the forward strand.
TCGGGCGCGGGGCGCGGGGCGCTGCCCTTGCGGGGCAGGTCGCCTGGCGGGGCGGGCGGGGGGTAGTGCATGCCGGAGA
>DAOLDO010001052.1:0-2451 GCA_035327325.1 Chloroflexaceae bacterium
GCAGGCGCTCGTCGGGCCGGGGGCGCAGCGCCAGCTCCTGCTCGGCGAGCAGGGTGGCGCCCTGCTCCACGGTCAGGCGCACGGCGCGGGCCGACTGCTCCATCGCCACGTAGAGGGTCAGCTGCTTCTCGGCGCCCGTGGGCAGCTCGACCAGCTGGACGTTGCGGAAGGGCGAGTCGGGCAGCGCGGCGGCCACGGTCGCGTTCAGCGGCGGGCCGGCGTTGCTCAGGCGCACGTCAATGGGGAGCCAGGTGCCCGGCGTGTAGTTGCCCTCGAAGGCGGGCGTGGCCGCGAGGGACACGGCGGGCTGGGCGCGGGCCGGCAGGGGCCCCCAGAGCGCGGCGGCGACGAGGAGGGCCAGGAGGGCGCGCCAGAGGGGGGTGGGGGTGCGGCTCATGGGCTTCCCTGGCTAGGCTGACAGCCACGGCATTATAGCAGAACGGTCATCCTGGCGTCCTTGCCGCAGCCGAGCGCCCGTGCTATGATCAGCGGGATGTCCCAGAGGCCAGGCACCGACGGCATGACAAACGACACTCAGATTAGCGACCGTGAGCTCGAGATCCTGCGTCTCGTGGCCACAGGCGCCACGAACCAGCAGATCGCCCAGCAGCTCAACATCAGCATCAATACGGTCAAGGTTCACCTGCGCAATATCTTCGGCAAGATCGGGGCGGTCTCGCGCACCGAGGCCACGGTCTACGCGATCCGCAACGGCCTGGTGCCGGGGATCGCGGCGCCCGCCGACGTGGCGGCCGAGGTCGAGTCGCCCCCCTCGCTACCGCAGCCGGCCGCCCCGGTTGCGGCGGCTTCGACGCCCCAGACTGCGCCGGCCGCTCCGGTCGCGGCGCCATCGCCGCCCCAGACCGCGCCCACGACCGCGGCGCGGCGCCCCCCGCTGCTCTGGCTGGGCGCGGGGCTGGCCGTCGCGCTGGTCGCCGCCGCGCTGCTCTGGCGCCTTGGCGGCGCGCCCGCCGCGCCCGTGTCCCCCGCGCCGACGGCGGCCCAGAGCGACGAGGCCCAGCGCTGGTCGTCCCACGCGCCGCTGCCGCGCCCGCGCGAGGGCTTCGCCCTGGCGGCCTTCGAGCCCGAAGGCCGGCTCTTCGTGATCGGCGGCAGCGAGGAGGGGCGCGCCGTCGGCATGCTCGACCGCTACGATCCCCAGAGCGGGCGCTGGGTCTCGCTCGACGACAAGCCCACGCCGGTGAGCGAGGCCGGCGCGATCTCGCTGCGCGGCAGGCTCTACGTGCCCGGCGGCGAGGAGGCCGACGGTTTGCCGACCACGGTCTTCGAGGCGTACGACCCCCAGGAGCGCCGCTGGCAGCAGCTCGCGCCGCTTCCGGCGCCCCGCAGCCGCTACGCCCTGGCCGTGTGGGAGGGGCGGATCTACCTGATCGGCGGCTGGGACGGCGCGGCCCTGAGCGGCGACGTGTTCGTCTACGACCCCGAGGCCGACCGCTGGGCCGAGGCCGGCGCCCTGCCCGAGCCGCCCCGCCAGCGGGCCGCCGCGACGGTGGTGGCGGGCCGGCTCTACCTGGCCGGCGGCGAGGGCCCGGGCGGCCCCCTCAGCGAGGTGCTGCGCCTCGACCCTGGCGAGGCCGGCGGCGGCCGCTGGGAGCGGCTGGCCCAGCTTCCCGAGGCAGTGGCCCGCCCGAGCGCGATCACGGTGATCAACTCGCTGCTGGTGGTGGACGCGGCGGCGGCGGCGGCCTGGCAGTACGACGCGGGCGCCGACGCCTGGGTGGCCTACCCGATCGTCGAGGGGGCGCCCGTGGCGCCGAGCGCCGCGCTGCTCGGGACGAGCATCTACTTCGTGTCTGATGAAAGCGCCGACGGCTCCCGGGCGGGGGCCGTCGGCGAGTACCAGGCGATCTTCACCAGCTTCTTCCCGGCCAGGGGCGGCCAGCCGGCCTACCCGTGACCGCGGGCGGCCCTACGAGCGCGGGTTGGGCACCTCCTCGCCGGTGACCGCGTTGAGCGAGAAGAGCCACTGGTTGGTGTCGGGCGCGACCACGCTCCAGATCGGGGCGGGGCTGCCGGGCAGCTGCACCAGCTCGAGGTCGTAGGTCAAGCGGTCGTCGAGCGTGATCCCGAGCTCAGGGGCGCGCTGGCGGAAGCGCTCGAAGACCTCGGGGCTATCAATCGTCACGCCGCCTATATCGATCGGCTCCTGGGGCTCATCCTCGCCGAGGGGGGTGAGCGAGCGCGCGCCGAGCACGCGACCGTCCACCACCTGGACGAAGTGGAAGGCGGGGTCACCCTCGCCCTGGAACTTGTAGAACCAGCCGGGCTCGACGGGCGGGTTGCCGAAGTTCTGGATCATGATCTGCGAGGGGAGGATGGCGTAGAGCTGGACCGGGCCGAACTCCTGCTCGGCGTACTCGCGGGCGGCCCTGTAGCTCTCGAGGGCGCTCTGGTCGCGGCCCTCGAAGGCGGGGTCGGCGGGGGGGAGGG
>DAOLDO010001053.1:0-2449 GCA_035327325.1 Chloroflexaceae bacterium
CGAACTGGCGGCGCGAGCGAAGCTTAACGTGCCGAGACGCCCGCCGACCAGGGCTTCGGCTACCAGACCTACCCCAGCCCGCCGGACGTGCGGGCGACGGTCGCCCCGGTGCCCGGCGGAACGGTCCTCGACACCATGGGCGCCGCCGGCGACTACGCGGGCTTCTTCACGGTGCCGGGCAGCCTGCCGGCCCTCAGCCGCACCGACGGCTACACCCTGACCTTCACCGCGCAGGTGTTCGCCGAGACCCACGAGCTCGACAGCAGGGCCGGCTTCACCGCCCTCGTGCTCGGCGATGACCGCAAGGGCATCGAGCTGGCCTTCTGGCCCGACGAGGTCTGGGCCCAGAACGACGGCGCCAACGACCCGACGGCGGGCCAGGGCCTCTTCACCCACGGCGAGGGGGCGCCCTTCGACACGACGGCCCGGCCGGTGACCTACAGCGTGGCCGTCCGGGGCGACCGCTACATGCTCCTGGCCGACGGCGACCTGCTGCTCGAGGGGCCGCTGCGGCGCTACCGGCCGGGGCTGGGCGAGAACCCGCTCGCGCTTTCGTACTACTTCGGCAACGCGATCTTCCTGGGCGACAACACCAGCAGGGCCGCGGCCAGGGTGCTGCTCACGGGCGCGGCGCTGGAGACGGCCGCCGCCCCGCCGCCGCCGGCGCCCTCCCCCGAGCCGTCGCCATCGCCCGTCTCGCCGGTGCCCGCCCAGACGCCACAGGTCTACCTGCCGACGCTCGTACTTTAGGACGACCCGACATCGGCCTGCGCGCCGTCCCCCGGCCCGCGCCCCTCGGCTACGATGCGAGGGCGGCGTGTTGCTGGAGGGGAAGGGATCGGCATGCGGAGCGCGGCCCCCGTTCTGGTCGCCCTGATCGCCCTGTGCGCGGCGACCCTGGTGGCCGCGGCCATCCTGATCCCGCGCCCCTGGGCCCTGGACGTGGGCGCCCCCGGCGACGCCTATTTCATCGCCAACAGCTTCCCGCCGGAGGGCGAGGGTGCGCTCCTGCGCTGGACGCGCGAGACGACGGCGCTGCGGGCCCACGGCGCCTACGCGGGGCCCGCGGCCCTCGAGCTGCGCCTCTACCGCGACCCCGACGGCACGGCGGGCCGCCGCTGGCCGATCGCAGTCTCGGTCGGGGGCTCCTACCTGACGTCGTTCGAGGCGCGCCCGGGCTGGCGGCGCTACGCCCTTGCCCTGCCCACAGGCGCCGCGGCCGGGGCCCTCACCCTGGCCAGCCCGACCTTCCAGCCCGGGAGCGGCGACCCGCGCGAGCTTGGCGTGGCTCTGGACACGCTGCGCGTGCTGCCCCTGGCGGGCCCCGCGCCCGTCGCCCACGCCCTCAGCAGGGGCGCGTACAGCCTGGCCTTGCTCCTGATCGTCGCAATGGCGGCCTGGCTGCTCCGCGCCCTGGCCCTCGGCCCTGGCGGCGGGGCGCTGCCCGTCGCCGCCCTGACGACGGGGCTCGGCGCGAGCCTGGCGGCGTGGGCCTGGCTCGGCCCCCGCTCGTTCGCCTGGGGCCTGCCCACGAGCTGGCCGGGGGCGGCCGCCCTGGCGGCCGCGACGGGCGCCCTGGGCGCGCTGGCGTGGGCGCGGGGCCGCAGGGGCGACAGGGCGCGCGGTAGGCTCGCGCCGGGGCGCCTGGCCCTGGGCTGCGGCGCTCTGGCCATCCTGCTGCACCTGGCCCTGCTGCTGCCGCTGCCCGCCGTGTGGGCCCAGCTGGCGGCCCTGCTGATCCTCCTCGCCCCGGGCGCCCTGGCCGCCCTGGCCGTGGCCGGCGACGGGGCGGACCCGGCCGAGCGGGCCTTCCTGGCCGCGGCAGGCGGCATCGGGGGCATGGCCCTGCTGCTCATGGCGCTCCACGCGCTGCCTGGGCCGGTGCCCTGGTGGCTGCCCCTGCTCGCCGCCGACCTGCTGAGCGCGGGCGCCGCCTGGTCCCTGTGGCGCCGGCGCGGGGCGTGGGCGGCCCCGCGGCCGCGCCCCCACGGCTGGCTGCTGCTGCCCCTGGCCGTGGCGGTCGCCGCGCGCCTCTGGGGGCTCGGCGTGTCGGAGTTCCAGGGCGACGAGGCGTACGCGATGATGCTGGCCAAGGGCGTCGCCCACGGGCAGCAGGAGATCCTGCTCGTCCATATGAAGGGCCCCGTCGAGGCCCTGCTGCCCGCCGGCCCCCTCGCCGTCACCGGCACCACCTCGGAGCCGGCGGCGCGGCTGCCCTTCGCCCTGGCGGGCGTGGCCCTGGTGCTGGGCGTGTGGGCCCTGGCGGGCCGGCTGATCGGCGGGCGGCGCGGCGACGTGGCCGGCTTCGTCGCGGCCCTGGGCGTCGCCGCCGACGGCCTGCTGGTCGCCTTCGGGCGCATCGTGCAGTACCAGACGGTCGTGCTGCTGCTGTCGGCCGCGGCCCTCTGGCTGTGCTGGCGCTTCTACGAGGGCGGCGCGGCCCGGCGCC
>DAOLDO010001054.1:0-2443 GCA_035327325.1 Chloroflexaceae bacterium
CCTTCGAGGCGATCTCGGCCTACTCGGTGGCCCTGGGCACGATGTACGGCCCGCGCGGCGCCCGCGGCCTCGAGCTGCGCGCCGGCCGCGTGGCCTTCACCCTCGGCCTCAAGGAGTTCGGCCCCCTGCTCGGCATGGCCGACCTGGCCCTCAAGCTGATGCCGATCACCATGAAGCTGAAGATCGCGCTCAACGCCACCGCCCAGACCTTCGACCGCTTCAGCGACCAGTCCAGCCACGTCGAGGAGGAGCGCGGCCAGTTCGTCTACCATATCACCAGGTGCTCGAACTGCATCACCCGCCCCGACCCCGGCCCGGTCTTCTACATCGCCCGCGGCATCATCGAGGAGGCCACGGCCTGGGTCTCCGGCGGCCGCCGCTTCGCCGTCGAGCAATGCACCTGCATGGCCCAGGGCGCTCAGTCGTGCAGCTTCACCATCGGCAAAGAGCCCCTCGAGTGATTTTAGATTGCAGATTTGCCCGCTGCAATCCAACATCCAAAATCCCTATGCGCTGGCTAGCCCTCAAGCTGATCCGCTTCTACCAGGTGGCCATCTCGCCGTGGCTGCCGCCGAGCTGCATCTACACGCCGTCCTGCTCGCAGTACGGCCTGGAGGCCATCGGCAAGTACGGCTTCTTCAAGGGCGGCTGGCTCACCGCCAGGCGCATCCTGCGCTGCGGCCCCTGGTCCCAGGGCGGCCACGACCCGGTTCCCTGAGGCGCCGCGCCTGAATCGGTGCCGAACGGCGCAACATTTCGCGCCAGCCCCGCGTCGTACCTGGTGCCGGCGGGGGTACGACTAAAGTCCCTGCCCCCGGTTTCCCCTTCGAGCGATGCGCGCCGGCCGCAACTGCGCGATACTGGCCCTAGGGAATGCCGACGACGGCGCCTAGTCGCCAGGAAAGGTAAACGGTGGCAGAACCAGCGCGTGAGCTGATCGTCCGCGCCCAGCAGGGCGACCCGCAGGCCCTGACCCAGCTGGTCACCGGGCAGCAGCACTATATCTACAGCATCGCGATGAGCGTGCTCAAGAACCCCGAGGACGCCGCCGACCTGACCCAGGAGGCGTTCATCAGGCTGTTCCGGGCCCTTCCCCAGTACAACGGCGAGAGCCGCTTCACCACCTGGCTCTACAGGCTGGTGGTGAACATGTGCCGGGACGAGCTGCGCCGCCGCGGTCGCCAGGTGCCGATCACCCCCCCCGCCCCCGAGGAGGAGGAGGCCGACCAGCTGGCCGGTGTCGCCGACGACGACCGCTGGTCCGACCCCGAGCAGGCCCTGGCCTCGCGCGAGCTGCGCGACCAGGTGCGCCGCGCCCTCGTCCAGCTCGAGGAGCACTACCGCCTGGTGCTGACCCTGTACTACTTCGACGACCTGAAGTACACCGATATTGCCGAGATCCTTGACATCCCGCTGAACACCGTGAAGAGCCACATCAGGCGCGGCAAGGAGCGCCTGGCCGTGATCCTCGAGACCCAGGAGCAGCCGCCCGCGGCCCGGACCGTGGCCCAGCAGCAGCAGCGCGAGCCCCGCGGCCCCTTCCCCGGCGCCGCGCCCCTGCGCCTGATGTTCGGCGGCGTCGGGAGGTGAGACCATGAGCGACCCAAGACTGACCCGCGATCCCGACGATGGGCTCGACAGCCTCCTGCGCCACGAGTTGCGCTGGGAGGCCCCCCCCGAGCTGACCGCCCGGCTGCTCAACCTGATCCCCGGCGCGCCGGCCCTGGCGATGGCCGCGCCGCGCCCCAAGTCCTGGTACAGCCTCGTCGTGCTCGTGCTCACCGCCGTGGCGATCGGCCTCTCGCTGGCCGTGGCCTGGCAGGTCTACAGCGCCGTCGGCGCCGAGCTCGGCCTCGCCGCTGTGCTCGAGCAGCTGCGCTACGCCCCGGCGATCGGTCTCCAGCGCCTCTACGAGGCCCTGCCGGCCTCGCGCCAGGCCGTGGCCGTGGTCGTCGCCGTGCGCGACCAGCTCCACTGGCTGCTGCTCGCCATCGTGCTCTGGCTCGCCCTCGACGGCTGGCAGCCCCGCCTGAGCCGCGCCCCCGCGAGCCGCTAAGCGCCGCCCGCCCACTTCAAGCGACCGGCCCCCCCGTCCAGCTGGGCGAGGGGGCCGCGCTTTGTCTCGTCTGCGCGTAGCGCCGGCGGGCGTAAGGGCGGCCCGGCGTGGCCGCCTTAGGGCCGTCTGCGGCTCCCGGGCCGGGCGCCCACGCTGGGGCGCCCGTACTGCCGCTAGATCCGCTCCTTCGCGCGGTGCAGGCGCCAGGTGCGGGTGAGCAAGGTCATGCCGCCGAGCAGGATGCCGAGCAAGGGCACGCCCGCGGTCGTCTCAGGCAGGGGCGCCGGCGGGCCCGGCTGGTACGGGAAGGGCGGGACCGTGGGCTGGGCCCCGGGGGCGGGCGGCGGGGGCGGGGCGACGGTGGCGGGGGGGGCGGGGGCCCGTGGG
>DAOLDO010001055.1:0-2434 GCA_035327325.1 Chloroflexaceae bacterium
GGTCGCGCAGCAGGTCGGAGGGGAAGAGATAGAGGTGGCGCGGCAGCTCGTAGCCGATCCAGGTGTGGCCGAAGAGCCGCCGGTCGAGGCTGTCGAGGTTGGGGTGGGTGATCACGAGCGCGCCGCCCGGGCGCAACAGGCGCGCGGCCTCGGCGACCGCCGCCCGCGGGTCGTAGACGTGCTCAAAGACGTTCCACATGGTGATCGCGTCGAACGAGCCGTCGGCGAAGGGCGCGGCGTTGAGCACCGCCACGCCGCCCGCGACCCCCAGCTGGTCGCCGGCGTAGCTGACGGCGCCCCTGCTGATGTCAATCCCGAAGGCCGCCCAGCCTGGCTGCCGGCCCATCTCCCAGGCGAAGTCACCGGTCGAGCAGCCCACGTCGAGGGCGCGGCCCGCGGGGACGTAGCGAGTCACCCGGGCGCAGCGCTTGCGCAGGCCGTAGCGGCGCACGGCGCGGCGCAGCGGGGTCTCGGTGTGCAGCCCGGGCACGTACTCGGGGTACTCCTCGTCGGGGTAGAGGCGGCCGATGGTGGCGGCCGTGGGGCGGGGGTGCTGGTAGAGCACGCCGCAGCCGCCGCAGCGGCAGTGGGTGTAGACCGTCTCGCCGCCGAGGAAGAGGTCGGTGCGCCAGGCGACCGGGCGCGGCTCATCGGCGCCGCAGAGCTCGCAGGGCGCGCGCTCGAGCTCGACGCCGGGGGGCGCATCCTGGGCGAAGCTGGCCATCAGCTGCTCCACGCGGGCCGCATGTCGTCGCCGAGGTCGGCGGCCATGGCGGCGCGCACGCCGGCGAGGAGGGTGGGCAGGGGCCGCAGGTTGCCCTTGAGCGTCTCGCGCAGCAGCACCCAGGCCACGTAGCGCCGCAGCAGCCCGTCGTCGTGGTGCTTGCGGTGGTAGCGCACGCAGCTCTGGCCGAAGACCCTCCACCAGCGCAGCGACTTCGGGCTGTTCTTGGTGCTGCGCGAGACCTTGTGCCACAGCCTGGCCTGGGCGGCGTAGACGATGCTGAAGCCCGCCTTGCGCGCCTCCATGCAGAAGTCCCAGTCGTCGTAGTAGAAGAAATAGCCCTCGTCGAAACCGACGCGCTCGGCCAGCTCGCGGCTGAGCAGCAGGCAGCAGCTGGGGGCGAACTCGATCTCGGCGTCCTCGGCGAAGGCGGGGCCGTCGCGCTGCTGGCGACCGCGCATGACGATGTTCGAGGGCATCCAGCGGGCGTAGGCCCCGGCCGACCAGATGCGCTCGCGCTCCTCGTAGTAGAAGATCTTCGGCATGACCACGCCGCAGCGGGGCCAGGCGCGCTGGGCGGCGACCATGTGGGTGACGAACAGCGGGTCGCAGTCGAGGTCGTTGTTCATCGGCACCACGTAGGCCGCGCCACGCTCCAGGGCGGCCCTGATGCCGGCGTTATAGCCGGCGGCGATGCCCAGGTTCCTCGCGCAGCGCAGCAGCTCGGCCTCGGGGTGCGCGGCGGCGACGCGCTCGGGGCTGTCGTCGCTCGAGTTGTTGTCAACCACCAGCACCCGGTAGTTCGGGTAGGCCAGGCGCCGCAGCGACTCGAGGCACTCGTGGGTGTCGCCGTAGCCGTTCCAGTTGAGCACCACCAGGTAGACCAGGGGCGCCGTCGTCGTTTCGCTCATACACGCTCTGCTACACCCGCGGCACCACGGCCACGGTCGTAGACCATCGCCCACTCGCTGGCCAGGCGCCGCCAGTCGTAGCGGCGGGCCTGCTCGCGGCCCGCCTCGGCCATCGCCCGGCGCCGCGGCTCGTCCCCCAGCAGCGCGACGATCGCCTCGGCGAGGGCCCTGGGGTCGCCCGGCGGCACCAGGGCGCCCGCAGCGCCACCCGCCAGGCTGGCGGCCCTGTCGCCAACATCGCCCGTGACCACCGGCACGCCGAGGGCCATACTCTCGAAGAGCTTGAGTGGCGAGCGGGCGCGGGCCACGGGGTCGTCGCGCACCGGGTCGGCGCTCAGCTCGGCCAGGGCCAGGCAGGCGACCGCCGCCCGGTGGGGCAGCTGCCCGGTGAAGTATACCCGATCTGCCAGCCCCCGCCGCCGGGCTAGCTCGCGCAGGGCCGGCAGATCCTCGCCGCCGCCGATCAGGAGCAGGACCGCCTCGGGGCAGGCGGCCAGCACCTCCGGGAACGCCTCGACCAGGAGGTCCACCGGGTGGTTCTGCAGAGCCAGGGTGCCGGCGTAGGCGACGACGCGGCGCCCCTCCAGCCCGAGGCTCGCCCGCAGGGCCGCCCGCACGGCCTCGGGCGGCGGCGCGAAGCCCGCCAGGTCCACGCCGTTGGGGACCACGACCACGTTGCGGGCCCCGTTGCGGCGCGCCTCGTCGGCCAGGTGGCGCGTGTTGGCGGTGACGCCGGCGGCGAGGCGGGGCAGCAGATCCTGCCAGAAGCCGAAGACCGCCCGCTGCCAGCCCGCCGTGA
>DAOLDO010001056.1:0-2433 GCA_035327325.1 Chloroflexaceae bacterium
TGATCGTGCCGGTGGCGATCGAGGAGGGGCTGCGCTTCGCGATCCGCGAGGGCGGCCGCACCGTCGGCTCCGGCGTCGTCACCAAGATCGAAGAGTAGGCCCACTCGAAGGCGCCTAGACGGATACAGGGCGGCAGCGGGGGGGCCCGCCCTCCCCGCCCCCCCTGCCGTGAGGAAGTACAATGGCCGTGGCCAAAGACACCAAAGAACAGCAGGACAACCAGCTTGTGCGCACGGTCCGCGAGACACGGAGCGAGCTGCGCAAGGTAGTCTGGCCGACGCGCGAAGAGACGACCCGCCTGACGATCGTCGTCATCGTCATCTCTATGATTATTGGCCTCATCCTGTTTGTTGGCGACTCGCTCTTCCTGTTTCTCTACACCGCCCTGGTTGATCTTGTCTCGTAAATTGGCGTAACTATGCTGGGAGCCTGGTGTGTCTGAGGAAGAGAACAACAAGGGCGCGGTCAAAGAGGCCGACGACCGGCGCTGGTACGTGATCCACACGTACTCGGGCTACGAGAACAAGGTCAAGCAGAATCTCGAGCACCGCATCGACTCGATGGAGATGCACGATCAGATCTTTCGCGTGATCGTGCCCACCGAGGAGGAGATCGAGATCAAGAATGGCCAGCGGCGCACGGTCAACAAGAAGATCTACCCCGGCTACGTGCTGGTGCAGATGCGCCTGACCGATGACTCGTGGTACGTGGTGCGCAACACGCCCGGCGTGACCAGCTTCGTCGGCCACGGCAACAAGCCCACCCCGCTCGAGGACGACGAAGTCAAGACCATCCTCAAGCAGATGGAGGGCGAGGCGCCCAAGGTGCGCGTCAGCTACCAGAAGGGCCAGGCGGTCAAGATTATTGACGGCCCCTTCACCGACTTCGAGGGCGTGGTGGACGCGATTGACCACGAGCGCGGCCGGGTGCGGGTGCTGGTCTCGTTCTTCGGGCGTGAGGCCCCCGTCGAGCTCGACTTCCTCCAGGTGACGCGCCTGGTTGACTAGATCGGCCAGGGGCCCTATACTTTGCGAGTCGGTCTGGGGGCCGCCCGGCGGCCCTCGCACCATGTCTGGAGACCTCGCCCGGCCGCGCACAGGCCAGGGGGAGGGAGGAAGCCGCGGCTTCCACTCAGAGGAGAACCACAGTGGCTAAGAAACTCGTCGCGGTCGTGAAGCTGCAGCTGCCCGCCGGCAAGGCGACGCCGGCCCCGCCCGTCGGCCCGGCCCTGGGCCAGTACGGCATCAACATCATGGGCTTCGTGAAGGAGTACAACGAGAAGTCGGCCGCCCAGGCCGGCAGCATCGTGCCGGTGGAGATCTCGATCTTCTCCGACCGCTCCTTCAGCGCCAAGCTGCTGACGCCGCCCGCCGCCGACCTGCTGCGCAAGGCCGCAGGCGCGCCCAAGGGCTCGGGCACGCCGAACCGCACCCAGGTGGGGCAGATCACCAAGGCCCAGCTGCGCCAGATCGCCCAGACCAAGCAGGCCGATATGAATGCCCTCGACATCGAGGGGGCCGAGAAGATCATCGCCGGCACCGCCCGCAGCATGGGCATCAAGATCGTTGACTAGGGAAGCGTGGGAGGGCCGCGGGCCCGTCATCACCACCAGGAGCAGACACTATGGCTAAGCACGGCAAGAAGTACCTCGAGGCGGTGGCCAAGGTTGACCGCGACCGGCTCTACACGCCCGAGGAGGCGATCACGCTGGTCAAGGAGACCAGCTTCGTGAAGTTCGACCCGACGGTCGAGGTGCACCTGCGCCTCGGCATTGACCCGCGCCACGCCGACCAGAATATCCGCACCACTGTCGCCCTACCCCACGGCACGGGCAAGACGGTGCGCGTGCTGGTCTTCTGCCAGGGCGATGCGATCCAGGCCGCCCTGGACGCCGGGGCCAACTTCGCGGGCAGCGACGACCTGATCGCGCGCATTGACAAAGAGAACTTCTTCGACTTCGATGTGGCGATCGCGACGCCCGACATGATGGGCAAGGTGGGCCGGATCGGTCGCAAGCTGGGCCCCCGCGGCCTGATGCCCAACCCCAAGAGCGGCACGATCGTGCCCGCCGAGGAGCTGCCGCGCACGATCCGCGAGGTGAAGGGCGGCCGGGTCGAGTTCCGCAACGACAAGACCGGCATCCTTCATGTGGCGATCGGCAAACTCAGCTTCACGCCCGAGCAGATCCAGGAGAACTTCGTGGCCCTGATGGACGCCGTCAAGGCGGCCAAGCCCAGCGGCTCGAAGGGCACCTATATCAAGAGCGTGACGATGACCAGCACCATGGGCCCGGGCGTGCCGGTCAACCCGGCCCTGGCCCAGACGGCCACGGCCGCCTAGATCTGTGGTATACTCGGCGGGTCGCGCGGCGGAAGCCCGCGGCCCGCAACAATCTGCCAGGGGCCCCCACGGGCATCTCCTACCCTAGACAGC
>DAOLDO010001057.1:0-2429 GCA_035327325.1 Chloroflexaceae bacterium
GGGCGCGGAGGCCCGAGCCCGCGAGCCTGTGGAGGGGCCGGTGATCGAGGTGCCCCCCGCCGTAACGATCCGCGCGCGCCCGGCCCGCTACACTGGCCTCACCCTGATCGAGCGAAGGAGGCCAGCGATGAGCGAAGAGACGAGCACCCCCCGCGACGCCGCCAACTGGGCGCGCCGCCCCGCCGCCCTCAAGGTGGGCGCCCTGCCCCCCGAGGCCGTGAACCTGAACGTGGACGGGCGCCAGGTGGTCGGCCCGCTCCAGGGCTTCGGCCAGCTCTGGCAGAAGACCTACCGCGTGCGCCTGGCGGGCTGCGCGGCGACGCCCGAGCAGGTGATCGCCGCCTGGAAGGCCCACTTCCCCGAGTTCCAGCCGCCCCAGAACCGCTTCTTCCCCTCGGTGGCCGGCGTGGCCCCCGGCGAGGTGGTGCTGATCAACGCCTCGCTCCAGGGCATGCCCGTGCAGACCGGCGTGCTGGTGCTCTACGCCGACGAGGTCAGCTTCACCCTGATGACCCCCGAGGGGCACCCCGAGTCGGGCTGGGTCACCTTCAGCGCCTGGGATGATGGCGGCACGACCGTCTGCCAGGTGCAGAGCATGGCCCGCGCCAACGACCCGATCTACGAGCTCGGCTTCGCCCTGGGCGGCTCGGCGGCCCAGGAGGCAATCTGGCGCCACGTGCTGCTGAGCCTGGCCGCCCACCACGGCGTCACGGGCGAGCCGGTCGCCTTCGAGAAGCAGTGCGTGGACCGCCGGCTCCAGTGGGGCCAGGCCAGGAACCTCTGGCAGAACGCGGCGATCCGCTCGCTGCTCTACGCGGTGGCGCGGCCATTCCGCGCGGGCTAGATCTGATCGCCAACCGGAGAGGGGCACACCCATGCTCATGACGATACTGGCCCGTCTCGGCCGCCTGCGCCGCGGGCGAGGCGGGGGCCAGGGCGGCGCGGCGGCCCCGCTGCCGACGCACCCCGGCCCCGTGGCCCACGCCTTCGCGGCCGACGCCCTGAGCGTCAAGGCGCTCGTGCCGGCCGGCACCGACGGCCTGGCCCTGTTCAGGCCGACCATGCCCGGCGCCTACACCCTCTCCTGCGCGCCGCGCTACGCCAAGGCCGGCGGGCGCGGGATGCGCGAGACGCCGGGCGGCGAGCCGTAGCCCGCTGGGCCCGCCCGGCGTGGTAAACTTCGTCTGACCGCGGCGGCCCCGGCGGATCGCCCCGCCGCGCTCCAGCCCTCAGCCGCTTCCAGAAGGCCGGCACCCGATGGTTCACCCTCCCCCGAGTCACACGCCCGACGAGCGCCGCTGGACCATGGGCGCCTGGATCACCCTGGCCATGGCCCTGGGCTACCTGCTGGGCGGCGTGGCCTACGTGCTCGCCGCCTACGGCCAGCCTTCGGACGGGTGGAACACTGTCTACACCGCGCCGACGGGCTGGGAGGTCAAGCTCAACCAGGGCGGCGGCGACGTGCTGCGCGTCGGCGACCGCATCCTGGCCATCGGGGGGCGGGACGTAGGCGACACCTTCAGCCCGCCCCTCACCCCGCCGCCGATGTGGGAGGAGGGCGCCACGGCCCGCTACAGCGTGCTGCGCGACGGCGCGGCGCTCGAGCTGGACGTGCCGCTGGTGCGGATCGCGCCGGGCGAGCTGCCGCGCTACATGCTGCTCGGCACCGACGGCTCGAACTTCGCCGCCCTGCTCTGCCTGCTGTTCGGCTTCGCCGTCTTCCTGCTGCGCCCCGGCAGCGTCGCCGCGCGGCTGCTGCTGCTGATCCTGACCTACTTCATGGGCACGGCGACGGTCTGGTTCGCCTTCTCGGGCCCCGCGCAGCTCTTCTTTCCGCCACGGCTCTTCTGGGCCTTCCAGAGCACCGGCGTGCTCTGGCCGCTGCTGTTCGCGGGGGCGACGCACCTGGCCCTGGCCTTCCCGCGCCCTGTGTGGCCGCTCACGCGCTGGCCGCGGCGCACCCTGGGCCTGCTCTACGGCCTGCCGGCCGCCGGGGCCCTCGTCACCCTGGCGACCTTCTCGCTCGCGGTCTACGCGACGGCGCTGCTCGGCATGATGCTGGTGATGGCGTGCGCCATGGTCGGGGCGACCACCTACAACCTGCGCACCGCCCGCGACCCGGTCGTGCGGGCCCAGAGCGCCTGGGTCGGCCTCGGCTTCGGCGGCACCTTCCTCTTCGCGGCGATGGGCGCAATCGTGGGCCTGATCCTCCCCGGCGGCGGCGAGTGGAGCGGCTACCTCTTCTTCCTGGCGCTGCCCCTCTGCCTCGGGGTCGCCATCCTGCGCTACAGGCTGTTCGACATCGAGGTGATCGTCCGGCGCACGCTGGTCTATACGGTGCTGACGCTGGCCCTCGGCGCCGTGTATCTGGTGAGCGTGGTGGCGCTCCAGGCCCTGTTCGTGCGGCTGACCGGGCAGGCGAGCACCCT
>DAOLDO010001058.1:0-2424 GCA_035327325.1 Chloroflexaceae bacterium
CCTCCGCGACGACGTGTGGACGGTGCAGAGCGTGCAGGAGCGGGGGTGACGCTCGCTGCGCTCGCTGTGTGAGGTGTGATTGCTCGCTGCGCTCGCCGTGTGAGGTGTGATTGCTCGCTGCGCTCGCCGTGTGAGGTGTGATTCCGCCACGAGCACGGCCGCGCAGGGTTCACACCTCACACCTCACACCTCACACCTCACACCTCACCCCACCGGGTTGCGCAGCACGCCGATCCCCTCGATCTCGCACTCCATCACGTCGCCGGCCTTGAGCCAGCGCTGCGGCGACATGCCCATGCCGACGCCGCTGGGCGTGCCGGTGGTGATGATGTCGCCCGGCTCGAGGGTGACGCCGTTGGTGAAGGTGGCGATGCAGGTGGGGATGTCGAAGATCATGTCGCCGGTGTGCGAGTCCTGGACCGTCTCGCCGTTGAGGCGCAGCTGGATGCGCAGGCCGTGGGGGTCGGGGAGCTCGTCGGCGGTCACGATCCATGGGCCCATCGGCGCCGAGCCGTCGAGGCTCTTGCTGTAGAAGAACTGCTGGTGCTGGGTCTGCAGGTCGCGGGCCGAGACGTCATTGAGGATGGTGTAGCCGAAGATGTGGCCCATGGCCTCCTCCTTCGGCACGTCGCGCGCCGGAAGCCACATAACCAGGGCCAGCTCGACCTCCCAGTCGCGCTGGGGCGAGACGTTGGGCATCAGGGGCACCGTGGCGTCGGGGTGGGTGACGGCGGTGGGCGCCTTGGAGAAGAAGACCGGGTACTCGGGCAGCTTCTCGGGCAGGCCCTTGGCGCGCAGCGACTCGATCGCGTGGGCGGCGTAGTTCATGCCCAGGCAGATGATGTTCTTGCGCGGCCGCGGGATTGGCGCCAGCAGCGTCACCGCGGCGAGGGGCGCGGCCTCCTCGGCCGAAGCCACGTGCTCGCGGGCCCGGGCGAGGAGCTGGGGGCCGCCGTCGATCAGGGCCAGCATGGACGGGGCCAGGCCCGTCAGGTCTACGACGCCGTCGTCGCGCACGGCGCCGACGCGCTCCACGCCGCTGTGGCTATAGGTCACCAGCTTCACGCCCAGGTCCTTTCTTCCGATACGGGTGCGGAGCCTTATCCTACCACAGGCGCGCGGTCAGGGCGTCACCACCTCGACGATCGGCACGGGCGTGAAGACCAGGGCGAAGACGACCAGGCCGACCAGGGCCAGGGCGCGCCATCGGCCGCTCAGGGGCGTCACCTCGTTGAGCAGGGGGCTGCGGCCCTGCCCGAGCAGCGCCACCAGCACGGCCCAGAGGAACCAGCCGCTCCACAGGAAGCCGAGGCCCAGCAGGCAGACCGCGACGATCATGCTCATGATCGTCGCGGCCCTGGGGCCGAAGAGGGCGAAGAAGATATGGCCGCCGTCGAGTTGCCCGGCGGGCAGCAGGTTCAGGCCGGTGACGAGCAGGCCCGCCCAGCCGGCCAGGGCGACCGGGTGCATGTAGACGTCGTCGCCGCCACTGGGGAGGAAGCGCCCGAAGACCAGGATCTTCAGGCCGGCGTAGAGCAGCGAGTTGCCCTCGGTGAAGAAGCCGATGTCGGGCAGGGCCGCGCGCACCTCCTCGATGTTGCGTACGGGGGAAAGGGCCAGGCCGAGGATGAGCACGGGCACGGCCACGGCGAGGCCGGCCAGGGGCCCGGCCACGGCGATGGCGAGCAGGGCGCGCCTGTTGGGCACGGGCTCCTTGATCGAGATGAAGGCGCCCATGGTGCCGAGCAGGAAGATCGGCATGGGGATGAAGAAGGGGTAGCTGACGGCGACGCCCTCGCGGCGGGCGACGATGAAGTGGCCCAGCTCGTGGGCGAGCAGGATGCCGAGCAGGGCGGCGGTGAAGGCCAGCCCGCTGGCCAGGCTGTAGTAGGGCTCGCCGGTCTCCCAGTTCAGCTCCTGGCCGCCCACGAAGGTGGTCGAGGCCACGGTGAGGGCGAAGAGCAGCAGGGACAGCCAGAGGCGCGAGGGCCGGGGCGGGGGCAGGGCGGGGGCCACCAGCAGGGCCACCCGGTCGCCCTCCTGCTGGAGCAGGCCCATCGCGCCCATGGCCCGCAGGCGGGGGGCGACGATGGCGTAGGCGGCCTCGGCGTCGAGCTTCAGGCGGCCCACGAAGCGGGGCAGCTCGACGCCCCCGCGCTGCGCCGTCTCGATCGTGTCGATCAGCATCACCTCGGCCACGGCGGCGCGCATGGCCTCGGGGACCGGGGCGGGGGAGTATGGGTCCATAGCTTCCGTTCTGGTCTCGCCGCTGCCACAGGCGGCAGCGCACCCATGATACCACGTCGGCTATTCGCGCCGCCCCCCGTGTGTTATACTTGGCTGGATCGAAGTTTGCAGCATCCTGCTGTTCTACGGGCTGTAGTAGGGCCCCGCGCCGCGCGGCACGCCGATGGTCGAGCCGGC
>DAOLDO010001059.1:0-2421 GCA_035327325.1 Chloroflexaceae bacterium
CGGCGGGGGGCGGCTCGGCGGGGGGCGGCTCGGCGGGGCACTCGCCGGGCCTGACCTCGACCCAGCCGGCGCGAAACGACTCGCCGGCCGCGCTGAAGGCGCTCACGTCGTAGAAGAAGGTGACGCCGCAGGCGACGGCCTGATCCGTATAGCTGGTCGCGTTTGCCCCGAGGGTGGCATAGTGCCGCCAATCGCAGCTGCCGTCATCGCAGATCCACTTGTAGACGTAGAAGCCCTCCGCGCCAGCGGTGGCGTCCCAGGCAAGCGTGACCGCCGTGGTGAGGGCGGCGGTCACACGCAGGCCGCTCGGCCGCTCGGGGCCGCAGCTCGGCGTCGCCTGCGCGACCCAACCGGCGCGAGGCGATTCGCCGGCGGCGTTGAAGGCGCTCACATCGTAGAAGTAGGTGACGCTGCAGCTGATGGCGCGGTCGGTGAACGAGGTGCTGTCGGCGCCTAGCGTGGCATAGCGCTGCCAGTCGCAGCCGGCAGCGTCGCAGATCCACTTGTAGACGTAGAAGCCCGCCTCGTTGTCCGCGCCGTCGCGCCAGGTCACCGTGAGCCCCCGCCCAAGGTCGCCGGACACCGCCAGCTGCGTGGCGACCGCCGGGGGGGTGATCACGGTGAAGGTGCGCTCGGCCGTCCAGCCGCTGGCCAGCTCGCCGTCGCCGGCCTGGACCCGCCAGGCGTAGGTGCCGTCGCTCGGCACCGTCAGGGCCCACGAGCTCTCGGTCGCCCAGGGCCGGCGCTGGCTCCAGCTGCCGTCGAGCTTGCGCAGCACGATCTCGTAGTCGCGGTAGGAGCGGGGGAAGTTGTCGGGGTCGCCCTGGTCCTGCCATGTCAGCGTGAGGGCACGGTCGCTCAGGGTGCTGCCGTTGGCGGGCGCGACGAGTGTTGGCTGCCTGGGCGCGCTGTTGTGCCTGACGGTCACGGTGCGGGTGTACTCGCTCCAGCCGGTCTGCGTGCTCTGGATGTAGATATAGAGGGTGTGGGCGCCGGCGGCCACGCCGCGGGTGTCCCAGCTGTACCAGAAGCCCGAGTAGCGGTAGCGCTGGTCGCCGTAGGCCGCGGCCACATCGGGGCGGTCGGCGCCGTAGGTGGCGGCGACGCCGGGGGCGCCGCTGCCGGCGGGGCCGCCGAAGTAGATGTGGACCTGGCTGACCCCGGTGCCACTGCCGCCCCTATGGATCGCCCAGCCCTGGATGTTCACCGTGCCGCTCACGGTGGCCCCGTTGGCGGGCGCGTCAATGTGCATGTCGATCGGGGGGATAGCGCTGTTGGTCGAGCGGAGCCCGCCCCTGTTCGACCTGAGGGCATCAGCGCTGGTGATCCCGTCGATCGGGACGGGGATGATCCCATCGTAGCGGTCCCAGGTGGGCCCGGCGTACAGCTGGAAGTGGAGGTGCGGCGCGAAGTTGGGGTAGCCGCCGCACGTCCCGATCTGGGTGCCGTAGCCCACCTGCTGGCCGTCGCTGACCCGCACCGTATCGAGGTGGACGTAGAGCGTGCGGTAGTTGACGCCGTTGAAGGTGCCGTGGTCAATCTCGACCTCGTGCCGAGCGAAGCGCCGGCCGGCGCCGGTGTCGGTGTTCACCACCTTGCCAGGCGCCGCAGCCAGCACCGGCTTGCCCAGGCAGCTACCGCTCGCGGGCACGAAGTCGATCGCCTTGCGGTTCCAGTCCCCGAGCTGCCCGTCGCCGTTGCTGTCCGCGTAGCCGTCGTGGGCGTCCCAGCCGTTGGTCACCCGCCACTCCTCGCCTGCCGGGAAGGGCAGCTTGAGCTGGAGGCTGGCGACGTTCTGCGGCTCGAGCGGGGCCTCCTCCGAGGCCCTGGCGACGGGAAGGATCAGCTGGGCGGTGAGTGTCACAAGGAGCAGGACGACCAGGGGGAGCGCCAGGCGGGCAACGGGCCTGGCCACGAGGGTGGTGTGAGGCATAACGGCTCCTGCACAGCTTGGGCGAAGGTCTGAACGACGCGAAGGGCGCGACGCGGGCCGGGGCGCGGGCGCCCGGGTAAACCGACCCTCAATCATAGTTAGGAGATCGTTACACCGGCAAGCGGGCGGATTGTGTATGCTTGGGTGCGTGCGTCCTGTCCTGCAACACGACACCCATGCGCCACCCCAACCGTATCGCCTACTACCGGGACCGCTGCGACCCGCCCCTCACCCAGACTGAACTTGCGAGGCTCCTGGGTGTCCATCCGAACACCGTGCAGAACTGGGAGCGCGACGGCGTCGCGCGGGCCAGCGCCCTGCTACGCCTCGTCCGGGTCTTCGCCGAACGGGGCGCCCTGGCCTGCTACCACGACGGCCTGGCCTTCTGGCGGGCCGCCGCCCGCGGCGCCCGGCCGCCCCCGCCCGGGCTCCCGACCCTGTTCGTGGCGGCCGAGGCCCCCCCCGCCCCAGGCCCGCCGCCCCTCCCC
>DAOLDO010001060.1:0-2421 GCA_035327325.1 Chloroflexaceae bacterium
GGCGTGGGCGGCGGGGGCGTCGTCGGCGTCGGGGGCTCGCCCGTGGGGGTCTCGGTGACCACCAGCAGCGGCGCCGCCAGCGCGGGTCCGGCGGCCGCGGGCAGCAGGCCCCAGCCGATCAGGGCCAGTCCGGCCACGAACAGCAGCGCGCGCGTCAGAGCAGCCTTCATTCGTCGCTCCTGGGCTCGTCAGTCGTGGTCTGAGGCGTACTGGTAGGGACGTGTATGGTAGCACATGTTTCGCCAGAGTCACTCCGCCCGCCATGACCAAACGGCGAGTTGGCCCGGCCGGCCGCGCCCGCTCCCTTGACGGACGGGCCGCCCGCGCATAAGATCAGCGCGCAGACCTGTGCAAGGAGACAGAGCGTTGAATCTGGTCCAGACGCGCCACGGCGCGCTTCACTACCTCGAGGTCGGCTCGGGCGCGCCACTCGTCCTGCTCCACGGCAATACCTACGCCGCCGTCACCCAGGAGCGCCTGGCCGCCCGCTTCGCTGACGAGCACCGCGTGGTCAGTGTTGACCTGCTCGGCCACGGCCAGTCGGCCCGACCCGAGACCCTCTTCACCACCCGCTACTTCGCCATGCAGGGCGAGGCCCTGGCCGACCTGCTGGAGGCCCTGTTCGACCGGCCCGTCCCCCTCTTCGGGATGAGCGCCGGGGGCATCACCGCCCTGAACGCTGTGTGCGAGCGGCCCGATCTGGTGGCCGCCCTGATCCTCGACGGGGTCTTCCGCCAGGTGACGGCGGCCACGGTGGACGCCCACCACCACAGCACCGACAAGATGTCGCCGTCGTGGCACCGCTACATGGGCAAGGTTCACGGCGAGGACTGGTGGCCGATCCTCAACGACCGGGTCGAGCGGGCGATCGAGCTGATGGCCGCCGCGCGCACCGTCGTGGCCCCATGCCTGGAGGAGATCCGCGCGCCCACGATCGTCTTCCAGGGCGGCAAGGACCCCTTCGTGCCCGACGCCCAGGCCCGCGTGGTCGTCGCCGGCATCAGGGGCTCACGGATGGTCTACGAGGCCGAGGCCGGGCACCTGGTGGCCTGGCGCAACCCCGGAGCCTTCCGCGAGCGCGTCCGCCGCTTCCTGCACGAGCACGGGCTGGCCTGAGCTTTTGGTCGAGCCGGCCGGCCCCGAGGAGACCGCGCGATGCGCGTTGCCTACTTCGACTGCTTCCATGGGGCCGCGGGCGACATGCTCCTGGCGGCCCTGCTCGACGCGGGCCTCCCGCTGCCCGATCTGGAGGGGGCCCTCGCCGCCCTCGGGCTGGAGGGTTACAGCCTGCGCGTCGAGCGGACCCTGAGCCACGGGATCGGCGGGACGCGCCTGCGCGTCGAGGCGGCCGGGGGGCAGCCCCAGCGCGACTGGGCCCAGATCCGGGCCATGATCGAGGCCGCGGCGCTCCCGGGGCGGGCGCGCGCGTGGGCCCTGGGCGCCTTCGGGCGCCTGGCCCGGGCCGAGGCTGCGATCCACGGCGTGCCCGTCGAGTCCGTCCACTTCCACGAGGTCGGCGCGGTGGACAGCATCGTGGACACGGTCGGGGTCTGCGTCGGGCTGGCCCTGCTCGGCGTCGAGGCGGTCTACGCCTCGGCGCTGCCCCTGGGGCGCGGGTGGGTGCGCACCCAGCACGGCCCCCTGCCCGTGCCCGCCCCCGCCACCCTCGCCCTCCTCGCCGCGGCCGGCGCGCCCACCCTGCCCGCCCCCGAGGGCAGCGACGGCGAGCTTGTCACGCCCACGGCCGCCGCCCTGCTCGCCGAGCTCGCGGCGTTTCGCCAGCCCCCCATGACCATCGCCAGCGTCGGCTACGGGCTCGGCCACAAGGAGTTCCCCCGGCTCAACGGGCTGCGCGTGTGGATCGGGGAAACCCCTGCCGGGAGTGGTTTGGAGGGGCATGGCTCCCCCGAGCCGCTGGTCGAGCTGCGCTGCAACCTGGACGACGCCACGGGCGAGCTGGTGGCCTACGTGGTCGAGGCCCTGCTCGTGGCGGGGGCCCTCGACGCCTGGGCGGCGCCCCTGGTGATGAAGAAGGGCCGCCCGGCGGTGCAGCTCGCCTGCCTGGCCCGGCCCGAGAGGGCGGCGGACCTGGCGGCCCTCATCCTGCGCGAGACGCCCAGCCTCGGCGTGCGCTGGTCGGCCGCCGAGCGCCTCGCCGCGGCCCGCGACTGGGTGGCGGCCGTGACGCCCTGGGGCGAGGTGCGGGTCAAGCGCAAGCTGCTCGACGGGCGGGCCGTGGGCGCGTCCCCCGAGTACGAGGACTGCGCGGCCCTGGCCAGGGCTCACGGCGTGCCGCTCGCCCAGGTCTACGCCGCGGCCCTCAGGGCCGTCGAGACGGCGGAGCCGGGCGGTCCGTAGAATCGGCGAGGGGATGGCCCTTGACTGTGGCCATCCCCTCGCCGCACCCCTCCGCCCCTGTTG
>DAOLDO010001061.1:0-2416 GCA_035327325.1 Chloroflexaceae bacterium
GAGCTGCACGAGAGCATGGAGCACCCCGCGCGGTGCCTGGCCCAGTCGGGCCGCCGGCCCGCGAGGTCGGCGTGGGCGGGCTGCTCGTCGTAGGGGCGGCGCAGCACGTCCATGAGCCGGTGGAGCACGGACAGGTCGCCCGCCTCGGCCGCGTCGATCGCCTGCTGGGCCAGGTAGTTGCGCGGCACGAAGCGCGGGTTCGCGGCGTCCATCGTGGCCCGCCGCCGCTCGGGCGCGAGGTCGTCGGCCCGCAGCCGCGCGGCGTAGCGCCCGAGCCACTGGCCGAAGGCGGCCTCGTGCTCGGCCAGCCGCGCCTCGCTGTAGAAGGCCGGGCGCAGCGGGTCGAGCGCGGGCGCCTCCGGGTCGAGTAGGGCCAGCCCGCGGAACAGGAGGGTCATATCAACCTCGGCCCGCTGCATCAGGCCGTAGAGCTCGCGCGCCAGCTCGCCGTCCTCGTCCTCGAAGCGGGTCAGGCCGAGCTTCGCGGCGGTCATCCGGCGGCTCTCGGCGGTGAAGACCTGGGCGTAGCGCTCGAGCCCCGCCTCGAGGGGCGCGGTCGTCGCGAAGGCGCCGATGAGGGCGTTGGCCAGGCAGGCCAGGTTCCAGTGGGCGACCTGGGGCTGGTGGCCGAAGCGGTAGCGCCGCCCGCCCGCGTCGGTGGTGTTGGGCGTCCAGTCCGGGTCGAAGTTGTCCACCCAGCCGTAGGGCCCGTAGTCGATCGTCAGCCCGAGGATGGACATGTTGTCGGTGTTCATCACCCCGTGCACGAAGCCGACGCGCATCCAGTGGGCCACCATCAGCGCGGTGCGCGCGCAGACCTCGGCGAACCAGGCGGCCCTTCGTGGCTCGCCCTCGCCCTCCAGCTCGGGGAAGTCGCGGGCGATCGTGAAGTCCACCAGCCGGGCGAGCAGCGCGCCGTCGCCCCGGGCGGCGAGGATCTCGAAGTTGCCGAAGCGGATAAACGAAGGCGCGACCCGGCAGACCACGGCGCCCGGCTCGGCCCGGGGGTTGCCGTCGTAGAACATATCACGGATGACGGGCTCGCCCGTGGCCACCAGGCTGAGGGCGCGGGTGGTCGGCACGCCGAGGTGGTGCATGGCCTCGCTGCAGAGGAACTCGCGCAGCGACGAGCGCAGCACGGCGCGCCCGTCGGCGTGGCGCGAGTAGGGCGTGGGGCCGGCGCCCTTGAGCTGGAGCTCCCAGCGCTCGCCGCCGGGGCCGATGGCCTCGCCCAGCGTGATCGCCCGGCCGTCGCCGAGCTGGCCGGCCCACTGGCCGAACTGGTGGCCGCCGTAGCAGGCGGCGAAGGGCACCATCCCCGGCAGCAGCCCGTTGCCGGCGAAGACCTCCGCGAAGGCGGGCGCGGCCACGTCGGCCGGGGTGAGGCCGACGAGGGCGGCCACCTCGGGCGAGTGGGCGAGGAGCCGAGGCGCGGGCACGGGCGTGGGCCGCGCGGGCGACCAGCAGGCGCCCAGCACCTGGCGCGGGCGCGGGTCGGCGCTGGGGTCGCCGGGGAGCTCGGCGACGAAGCGGTTGTCGAAGCGCAGCTGCTGCATCTGGCCGGTCACTTTCACTATGATCATCTTTCATAAGTATACCATCGCGGGGCGGCCGACGACCGATCCCGTGGTACCATAGGCGTATGGCTGTAGAGAGCATCGGCGCCCCGGCGGGGGCGAGCAGGGGGCGGGTGGCGCGGGCCGTGTTCGGGAGCCCGGCCTCGGCCGTCGGGGCGGTGATCGTGCTGGTCTTCGCGCTGCTGGCCCTGGCGGGGCCCGTGGTGGCCCCCTACGGGGCCAGCCAGCAGATCCGGGGCGCGGCGCGCCAGCCGCCCTCGGCGCAGCACCTGCTCGGCACCGACCGGCTAGGGCGCGACGTGTTCAGCCGGGTGGTGCTTGGCGCCCGCGACATCTTCGCCCTGGCGGGGCTGGGCACGCTGCTCGCCGTGGGCCTGGGCGCGGCGGTCGGCCTGGCCGCGGCCTACAGGGGCGGCTGGCCCGAGGAGGCCACCTTCCGCTTCTTCGACGCCCTGCTCGCCATCCCGGCCCTGCTGCTGGCCCTGCTGCTGCTCGGCGCCGTCGGCCCGTCGCGCTGGGCGGTGCTGCTGGTGATCGTGATCGTCTACACGCCGATCGTGGCCCGCGTGGTGCGCAGCGTCGTGCTGAGCGTCAAGCCGCGGGGCTTCGTCGAGGCGGCGCGCATGCGCGGCGAGCCGGTGGGCTACGTGCTCTGGCGCGAGATCCTGCCCTCGGTGCTGCCGGCCCTGGCGGTCGAGGCGGCCCTGCGCTTCTCGTACGCGATCTTCCTCGTAGCCTCCCTGGGCTTCCTCGGCGTGGGCGTGCAGCCCCCGAGCCCCGACTGGGGGCTGATGGTCCTCGAGGCCCGCAACGACGTCGCCCTCACGCCCTGGGCCCTC
>DAOLDO010001062.1:0-2410 GCA_035327325.1 Chloroflexaceae bacterium
CGGCGTGGCGGCCCTGGGGTCGCTTGTGGTCGGGGTGTAGGGCGCCCACGGTGGGGCGCCCACATTGGGGCGGGCGCCCACATTGGGGCGCCCCTACGTGTCCCCCGGCCGCGGGGCGTTGGGGCGCACCGGGGCGGGCGCCCACATTGGGGCGCCCACATTGGGGCGCCCCTACGCGTCCCCCGGCCGCGGGGCGTTGGGGCGCACCGGGGCGGGCGCCCACGGTGGGGCGGGCGCCCACATTGGGGCGCCCCTACACTATGTGGCGTCACCCTGGGCGGCGAGGCCGCGCCGGAAGATCTCGACGACCATGTCGGCGAGGCGGTCGGGGTCGGGGTCGCCGCTGAGGGTGAAGCAGCCGATGCTGGGCGAGATGTTGAGGGCGTTGTAGACGCGCACGACGCTGGGGATGTCCAGGTCGGGGGCGATCTCGCCCGCCGCGATCGCGTCCCTGAGGGTCGCGACGAGGCGCTCCTCGACCTGGCGCAGGTAGGCTCGCGATTCGGGGTGGCGCTCGAGGATGGCCAGGATCTCGGGCATCCAGAGCTGCATGGCGCTGGTGCGGTGCAGGACCTGCAGGCGCACGCTGGTGTGGAGGAAGCGCAGCAGGCGCTGGAGGGGCGAGGCGTCGCCCTCGCCCTCGGTCTGGGCGAAGATGCGCCCCATCAGCTGGAGCGCCATCGCGGCGACCAGGTCGTCTTTGGTGGGGAACTGGCTGTAGAGCGTCGGCTTGGAGACGCCGACCCGGGCGGCCAGCTCCTCCATGGACATGGCGGCGTAGCCCCGCTCGGCCATGAGCTGGTGCGTGGCCGCCAGGATCTCGTCGCGGAGGAGCGCTTTGCGGCGCTCGCGGAGTGAGGATGCCATGGTGCTGGGTGGGCCGGGGCGCACGCCCCGGCCTTACTTGCCCGCCCTACCCATCAACCAGGATGGCGACCCGGGCGCTCATGCCGGCGCGCAGGGCCTCCTGCTGGTCGAGGGTGATGCGGACGGCGAAGGTGCGGACGTTGCCCACGTTGGTGGCCGTCGGCGCGATGTAGGTCACGGTGCCGTCGAAGCTGGTGCCGGGCAGGGCATCTACGGTGACCCGGGCCGGCATGCCCTCCCTGATGCGGGCCACGTCGGTGTCGCTGACGTTGACCTCGACCCGCAGCTCGCTGGTGTCCACGATCTGGATGGCGGGCAGCTGCGCGGCCCCCCCGGCCAGGTCGCCCACGTCCACGTTGACCTGGGCCACCACGCCGCCGAAGGGCGCCCGCAGGGTGCCCTTCTCGAGGTTGAGCCGGGCCGACTCGACGCCCGCCTCGGCGGCCTCGACCTGGGCGAGGGCCTGGGCGAGCTGCGAGGGGCTGGCCCCGGCGAGCAGCCGCTCGAGGTTGGCCTGGGCCGCTGCGGTCCCCGCGTCGGCGGCCTGGACGGCGCCGGCCCGCTGCTCGCCCCTGAGCTTGTCGAGGGTGGCGCGGGCCTGGGCCACCTGGGCGTCCACGGCGGCCCGCTGGTCGGCCGTGGCCCCGTCGAGCAGCTGCTGGCGGGTGGCCTCGGCGGTGCGCACTTGGGCCTCGGCGGCCTGGATGCCGTCAACCTCGTTCTGGCTTGCCTGCTCGACGGCGAGGGTGGCCTGGCTCAGGCGGGCCTCGGCGTTCTCGACCTGGCGCAGGGCCTGCTCCTCGGCCTCGCGGGCCTCCTCGGGCAGGTCAATGTCGAAGCGGTCGAGGCGGCGCTCGAGGTTGTGGTTCTGCCAGTAGATGTCCGAGTAGGCCTTCTGCGCGTCGCGCAGGGCGTTGGCGGCCTGCTCCACCTGGAGCTGGGCGTTGGTCTTGGCGGCCGAGAGGTTGGTGCGCTGGATCTCGAGGTTGGCGCGGGCCTGGGTGACGGCGGCCTCGGCCTGGGCCAGGTCGGTGGCCTTGGGCCCTGCGGCGATCTCGGCCTGGCGGGCGACGGCCGAGGCGAGGCTGGCCTCGGCGGCGGCGATGTCCTGGTCGGTCACGCTGCCGCGGGCCTGGCGCGCGGCGCCCTGGGCCTGGGTCACCTGGGCGCGGGCGGCGGCCACCTCCTCGGCGCTGGCGCCCTCCTCGAGGCGCTCGTAGCCGGCACGGGCCTGGGCGAGGCCGGCCTCGGCCTGGCGCAACCCTAGCTCGAGCTCGGCCAGGTCGAGGCGGGCCAGCTCCTGGCCCTCCTGCACGACACTGCCCTCGTCTACCAGGATCTCGGCCACGGTGCCGGGGACGCGAAAGCTCAGTTCGGCGCTGCGGCGGGCCGCGATCTCGCCCGAGGCCGTGACGCCGAGGTCGAGCGCGGGCTGGCCGGCGGGCGCGGGCGGGGCGGGCGCCGCCGGGGGCGCGCCCCCGCCGCCGATGGGGGCGGGGGGGGGGAGGGGCCTGGGGGGTGAGGGCGGGCCGGCCGCCGGGGG
>DAOLDO010001063.1:0-2401 GCA_035327325.1 Chloroflexaceae bacterium
CTTGCCGAGCGCAAGATAGCTGGGTCGAAAGTGCTGTGCATCCGGGCGAAATAGCTGCGCCCTTCCCGCCTATCAGGTGGCTGCAGGACTAGTGTTTCACCACTGTAGAGTTGCAGGATGGCCCCTAGTTAGCTATGCTGAGCGCAGCAAGCCAACTGGAGGACACCATGCAGAAGCGATACATCGTCACATTAACGGACGAGGAGCGGCTCTTCCTTCGCGACCTGGTAAAGAAAGGCACGTTGTCTGCCCGCAAGCTCACCCGCGCCCATATTCTCCTTCGTGCCGATGAAGGCGCGACCGATGATGCGATTGCCGAGTCCTTGCACGTCGCCCGAACTACCGTCGAGCGGCTGCGTCGGCGCTTCGTCGAAGGCAATCTGGAGGAGGCGCTGGAGGAGCGACCACGTCCCGGCGCTAAGCGCAAGCTGAACCGCAAGCAGGAGGCACACTTAATCGCCATTACCTGTACCCCGGCACCCGAAGGCCAGGCCCGCTGGACGATGCAATTGCTTGCCGACGAATTAGTCCAACTCGGCCTGGTCGATACCATCTCGGACGAAACTGTGCGTCGCACCCTGAAAAAAACATTCTCAAGCCCTGGCAGGTCGAAGAGTACGTAATTCCCACGGTCAGTGCCGAGTTTGTCTGCCAGATGGAGGATGTGCTGGACTTGTATGAGGAGGAAGAAGACCCCAAACGCCCGCGGGTGTGCGTGGATGAGCGGCCGGTACAACTGATTAGCGAAGTACGCGAGGTCATTCCGGCTGCCCCGGGCCGCCCCGAGCGCCACGACTATGAATACAAGCGCGAGGGCACCTGCAACCTCTACATGATTGCCTGTCCTGAGCGCGGGCAGCGCCAGGTCAAAGTCACCGACCGGCGAGGCACCCTGGACTTCGCCTATGTGCTGAAAGACCTGGTCGATGTCCATTTTCCTGATGCCGAACGCATTCGCCTGGTGATGGATAACCTCAACACGCACACCCTCACCTGCCTGTATGAGGTTTTTGATGCCCCGGAAGCCCGGCGCATTGCGCGCAAGTTCGAGCTCCATTACACCCCCAAGCACGGAAGTTGGCTCAACATGGCCGAGATCGAGCTGTCAGTGCTGGCGAGCCAGTGTTTGGACCGACGTATTCCAGACCAGGAAACCTTGCGCCGCGAGGCTGCTGCCTGGGCCGAGCGTCGAAATGCGGTCAAGGCTACGATTGACTGGCGCTTTACCAGCGACACCGCCCGCAAGAAGTTGGAGCGCCTGTATCCTGCATAATCACGGTGGCCAACCACTAGTACTCGTTCGCGGCTGCCACACAGCCGGCACCGTCTCGCGCTCGTGGCCGTCACTGTTGATACCGAAGATGTTGCCCCGCTGAACAACCGAGAGAATGCGCCGTTCGTCGGCGATCAAGCCGAAGAAAACCGACATGTACTGGTCCGCCTCAGGCACGCTTTGCGCCCTCACAATGCAGAGATCGCGAATGTACGATCCGTTCTCGAAAACGCGGACACGGCGCTCATAGCGGCGCTGCGGGTCACGTCGGAGGCGGTAAACCCGACCAGGGTAGAGGCCACTGGAGACGTCAAGAAAGCCCTGGCGCTCCAGAAGGGCGTGCTGCGGGCCGAGGAACAGGCGCAGGGTGTTCTCGGCGCGCTGAGCCGGGGTAAGCCCATCGCCAAGATCGCGTTGGTCGCCAATCGCCAGGATCTCGCGCGTGCTGGTACCTGGCTGCGGCGCTGCTCGCCGTGGTGTGCTCCGCCTACCCAGATCCTCGGCGAAGTGCAGCGGAGGCTCGCCGGCGAGCGGGACGCCGGCCTGCCGGCAGAACGAGGCGGCGATGGTGTAGCCGCCCCAATCGCCCACGGGTGCTGCGCGCGAGCCGAGCGTTGCCGGGTGGCAGGTGGCGAAGGCGATTGCCGCCGTCGCAGTCGTGCCGGTGGTGCCCGTCGCCTGAAGCAGCACCAGGTGGTAGGGCTCGACGCTGACGGTGATGCGCGCCTCCTGAAGGCCCCAGCCGTCCTCTGGGACAAAGTCGCGCAGCGGGGCCCAGCGCGTGCGCGTGGCGCCGACGTAGGGATGGTCGGTACGGAAGCGCGGCATTGTCGCACCCGAGGACGAGCCGAGCAGGGCCTGGGCGGCGTCGGTGTGCTTGCAACCTCGGGGCACACGCAGGCCGGCATCGCTACGGCCCTCTGCAAGCGCACGACGGGCCGCTCCGTTCCGCGCATCTTGCCGCCAGCCCACGCAATCGCAGGAGAGCACGGTCTCGCCGGCGAGCGCCCTCGCGCGGTCGAGGAGCACGCGATACCATCGGTCGGGGCTGGAGGGCGACTGAATGGCCAGCACCAGATCGAAGTCGCCGTTGCGGAGGCTACGCGCCATCGGGGTTCTCCTGGCGGG
>DAOLDO010001064.1:0-2401 GCA_035327325.1 Chloroflexaceae bacterium
AGTTCGTGATCGGCCTGACCTCGTTCATCAAGCACCAGGAGATGGCCGGGCTCTATACCTCGACCACGCCCAGCCTGCTCGGCGGCACCTCGATCACCGAGGCCCACATCTCGACGATCACCGACTCGATCGTCCTGCTGCGCTACGTCGAGGTCTTCGGCGAGATGCGCCGCGGCCTGACCGTGCTGAAGATGCGCGGCTCGCACCACGACAAGGAGATCCGCGAGTTCACGATTGACGGCGCCGGCATGCACATTGGCCGGCCCTTCCGCAGCATCTCCGGCATCCTCTCGGGCCAGTTCACCCACATGGCGCCGAGCGAGATCGAGCGCCTCGGCGCGATGTTCCGCGACGACGAGGAGCCGCCGGCGGCGGGTTGAGCGACCGGGTTGGACCGAGATGGGGGAGCAGCCCCGGCGAGGACGGCCATGCCCGAGATTCTGGTGCTCGGCCTGGGCAACAGCATCCTGCGCGACGAGGGTCTGGGCGTGCGGGCCTGCGAGCGCCTGGTCGAGCGCTACAGCCTGCCCGCCGGCGTCGCGGTCCGCGAGGGCGGCACCCTCGGCCCGCACCTGCTGCCCGACCTCGAGGGCGTGCGCGACCTGCTGGTGGTTGACGCCGTGCGGGCCGACGGGCCGCCCGGCACCCTGGTCCGCCGCGAGGGCGAGGCCCTCGCCGCAGCCCTCGCTCCGAAAGCCTCGCTGCACCAGTTCGGCCTGGCCGAGCTGCTCGCCCTGGCCGGCCTGCTCGGCGCGCCGCCCCGGCGGGTCGTGCTGTGGGGCATGGTGCCCGCCGCGGTCGAGCCCGGCCTCGAGCTCACGGCGCCCGTGGCCGCCGCCCTCGACGCCCTGGCCGACGCCATCGCCGGCGAGCTGCGGGCCTGGGGCGCGCCCACGGTGGCGCGCTAGTATTCACGGTCGCTCCAGCCCTCACCCCCGCCTCGCTGCGCACGGCTCCCCCTTTCCCGCGCGCGGGTTTAGGGGGCCAGGGGGTGAGGGCTGGCGGCGGCCGTCGTCCTTATCCGAACGGTATTGCGCCTAGAGCACCTCGGCGTTGCCCTCGAAGTGGAGCGCCTGGGGCAGGCCCCTGGCGTGGTCAATCCAGCCCTTGACGGCCTTTGCGGCGGGCAGCCGCTTGAGCAGGCCACGCTCGGCATTGGCCCGCTGGAGCTGGGGCGCCAGGTCCTCGGGGGTGCGGAAGGCCAGATCGGGAACCGTGGTCACGCCGGCCGCCGTCAGCAGGGCCGCGCTGGTCCACGAGACACCGTCCACGCGCTCCAGGTCCATCATATACAGGGCCTGCAGCAGCCGCACCTGGTCGAGGCCGGTGGCGTTGCAGATGGCGTCGCGGCCCTCGGGCTGGGCGCCCCGCGCCAGCAGGGTGGCGCTGTCGGCGATCCCGGCCTCGGCGAGCCGGGCGACCAGCTCGGGGTCGAGGGCGGGGACCGCGCGCAGCTTCGTGGCGAAGCTCACCGCCCCTCCCGCCCTGATCGGCTCGCCCTCGCGGATCGTGTCTGTCGTCATGCTGTATCCTCCTGATCGTCAAGCTCAGTTTATGCGCCGGCGCCGGGGCTTCCGGCGGGCGGCATTATACCATCCACTCACCCGCGGGCCGCGGCGGGCCGCGCCGCGCCCGGAAGGCGGGGAGATCAGCCCTGCGCCGGTGGAGGATATCCATATATTGACAGGCCCACAAACCCGGGCCAAGATAGGAGTATGACTCCCGGTAGTGTCGAGCACCAACTGGGCGTGAGGCCAGGCCCTCTTGGCGTGCCCCGCCTCGCGCGTGGGGCGCTGCTCGGGCTGTCCGTGGTCACGGCCTACGCCCTTGGCGCGGGCCTGGGCCTCGCGCTGCGCTTCCCCGACACCACCATCGCGCCGATCTGGCCGCCCAACGGCGTCCTGCTCGCGGCGCTGCTGCTCACCAGGACGCGCCACTGGTGGCTCTGGCTGCTCGCGGTGGTCCCGGCCCACCTCGCCATCCACCTGCCCCTCGGCGTCCCGCCCCTGCGCCTGGCGCTCCAGATCGCGCACAACAGCCTGCTCGTCGTGCTGGCCGCCGGCGCGCTGCGCCGGCTGCTCGGCGGCCCGCCGCGGCTCAACTCGCTGCGCAACGTCTGCGCCTACCTGGCGACGGTGACGGCCGCCGCCACGCTCGCCGGGGCCGGGCTGAGCGCCGCCCTCGTGGCGGCGGGCCTGGTGACAGACTTCGCCCTGAGCTGGCGCCTGATCGCCTTCTCCAACCTGCTGGCGTTCGTGACCCTGGTGCCCGCCGCCGTGCTCACCGCGTCGCGCTGGCGCGCCTGGCTTGACGCCCTGGTCGGCTGGCGCGCCGTCGAGGCGGCCACCCTCGCCGCGGCGCTGCTCCTCGTCGCCGGCCTGGTCTATGGCCGACCGGCGGG
>DAOLDO010001065.1:0-2393 GCA_035327325.1 Chloroflexaceae bacterium
CGGCTGGTGTGACGGGCCGGGGCCTCGACGAAGCGGTACGAGACCAACGTTGCGCCGGTGAACACGGCGATGTGCACGGCGGTGAGCGCGGTGCCGTCGAGCCCGGTTCGCGCCTCGGTGAGCAGCACGATCACCGGCGCGCTCAGGGCGCCCAGGAACCAGACGCTGAACATCGAGACCAGGGTGCCCCCCGCCACGATCCAGATCAGGACGATGGCGATCAGCCGGTGAAGCGAGGTCATCGCGGGCTCCTTTGTCGTAGCGCTGCCCTGGCCCAAGCATACAGGCGCGCGGCGCCCGGCGCATCGGTCTCTTGGGCCACCGCGGTTCCCCTGGCACGCTTCTTGCCTTCCGGCTACGACGTTACACCCTAGCCGAAGGAGAGGCCGCGATGACCGAGGAGCCGCAGCGCGCGAGCTATATCTTTGTGGTCCTGAACCCCGTGGCGGGCACCAGCGACGGGGGCTCCGTGCGGGCCACCCTCGAGGAGCGCCTGGCCGCTGACGGCAGGCGCGTCGAGTTCTACGAGACCACGGGCGCCGAGGACGAGGACATCCCGGCCGTGGTGCGCGCGGCCCTGGCCCGCGGCGCGGACCTGGTGGTGGCCGCCGGGGGCGACGGCACCGTCTCGCTCGTGGCCGACGCCCTTGCGGGCGGCGACGTGCCCCTCGGCATCGTGCCCGTGGGCACCGCCAACGTGCTCGCCGAGGTGCTCGAGCTGCCCGGCGACGTCCCCGGGGTCGCCGAGCTGCTGGCGGGCGACCTGGCCACGGCCAGCATTGACGGGATGCGGCTCGGCGACCAGGTGGGCCTGCTCCATATCAGCGTCGGGCTCACTTCGCTGATGCAGCGGGACACCAGCCGCGAGCTGAAGCGGCGCTTCGGGCGCCTGGCCTACCTGTACGTGGCCGCGCGCTGGCTCTTCGACTTCCAGCCGCAGCGCTTCAACCTGGTGATTGACGGCAAGCGCTACAGACTCAGCGCCTCGCAGGTGCTGATCGCCAACGGCGGCGCCATGGGCCAGCCGCCCTTCAGCTGGGGGCCCGACATCAGCCCCGACGACGGCGTGATCGACGTCTGCGTGATCACCGCCCGCACCTTCCGCGACTACCTGGCCGTGGCCTGGTCCACCATGACCGGGCGCCACAGGCAGAACCAGCGGCTGCGCTACTTCAAGGCCCGCCAGAGCGTCAGCGTGAACACGAAGCGGCCCCTGCCCGTGCAGCTCGACGGCGAGCTGGCCGGCAAGACCCCCGCCCAGGTGAAGGTGGTGCGCGGCGCCGTGCGCTGCGTGGTGACGCCCGCCTTCCTCACCCGGCAGGCCGTGGGCGCGGCCCCGGCGACCCCGGCCCCGCCCGCGCGGGACCTCGACCGTGAGCGGGCCGTGGGCGAGCCTGTGCCGCCGGAGGAGGCGGCCAGGGCCGCGCCCGTGGCCCAGGCCCTGCGCAACAAGCTCAGCCAGATCGAGCGCCCCGAGCAGGCCCGCCAGGTGGTGGACGAGCTGATCAGGGGCGCGGGCGACGCGACCGAGCCCGAGGTCGCCAGCAAGGCTAGCGCCGACGACCCGGCCGCCGCGGTCAGCGCCGAGGCGAGACGCCCCGGCCCCGCCGGCGCCGCCGGAGCCCTGCTGGAGATGGCCGCCCAGGTGGCGGCGACCGACGGCGAGACCCGCCAGGCGATCGAGCAGGCCGCCCAGCGGGCCACCAGCCCCGAGGCCGTCGGCGTCGAAGACCCCGCGCTCAGGGGCCCGCTCCAGCTGCTGCGGGCCGAGCTGCTGCGGCGCATGAGCCCCTTCCAGGCCGTGGACGCGCGCCTCTTCCTGGCGATCAACCAGATGCCCCACCCGCCCCTCGCCAACAGGCTGATGTACGGGCTCACCACGGTGATGAACGGCGGCTGGGGCTGGATCCTCGCCCTGCTCTGCGCCGCCGCCCTCGACCGGCGCCGCGGGGCGCGCGCCCTGCGCCAGGTGGCCCCGCCCATGTGGTTCGCCACGATGACCGTCGAGTACCCGATCAAGCACTACTTCAGGCGCAAGCGCCCCTTCATTGATATTGTGCAGGCCATCGCCGTCGGTCGCAAGCCGGGCACCTACTCGTTCCCCTCGGGCCACTCGGCCTCGGCCTTCGCGGGGGCCTGGCTGCTCACCCGCCACTACCCCGCCCTCGCGCCCCTCTGGTACACCATCGCCGCTCTGACCGCCTTCTCGCGGATCTACCTGGGCGCCCACTACCCCGGCGATGTGGTCAGCGGCTCGCTCGCCGGCACCGTTCTCGCCGAGGGCATCAGGCGCATGATTGATATCGCCGACCCCGAGGCGGCGGCCGACGAGCCGCCCGCCTAGTACTCCGTCCGAGCATTCTTGTGTGGTTGAGGGTGATCGGCTATCCTGA